>CAYQXG010000104.1:0-9179 GCA_964421525.1 uncultured Sangeribacter sp.
CCTTACAAGCAGAGGGTCTGCGGTTCGAATCCGTAATCGCCCACAAAAAGAGGAAGTGCGAGAGCATCTCCTCTTTTTATTTTGTATTCTACAAAATTTTCAATATCTTTGCACGCTATGACACTTGATGACATCAAAAATATAAGAATCGAAGATTTCGACTATCCTCTCCCCGACGAAAGGATTGCGAAGCACCCACTGACAGATCGCGCCGCATGCAAACTCCTTGAATATTCGAATGGAGATATCTCACATCATATCTTCAATCAATTGCCGGAGCTGATTCCTGCCGCCACCCTACTGGTTATGAACAATACGCGGGTGATCAATGCCCGCATGGAGTTTTTCCGCACATCGGGTGCAAGAATAGAAATTTTCCTTCTGGAGCCGCTTGAACCGAGAGACTACGCAGTTGCATTCCAGAGCCGAGGCCGCTGCCAGTGGCAATGCATGGTGGGAAATCTCAAGAAATGGAAAGAAGAATCACTTGAAAAGACACTTCAGATAGACGGCAAAACAGTGATGCTTAGAGCCCGACGGCACGATCCTCTTCCGGGCAACTCCCATTCTATTGAATTTAGCTGGGATGATGAGAATGTCACTTTTGCTTCCATCGTGGAAGCGGCAGGCAACATCCCTATCCCACCCTACCTGAACAGGAAATCGGAAGAATCAGATGCCACAGACTATCAGACGGTCTACAGCCGCGTCAAGGGAAGCGTAGCTGCACCCACGGCAGGTCTTCACTTCACCGACTCCCTCCTTGATGAACTTCGCGAAAAAGGTGTGGAGACACGAGAAGTCACGCTCCATGTAGGTGCTGGTACTTTCCAGCCGGTAAAGAGCGACGACATCGGCTCTCATCCCATGCATACAGAGGTGTTTGAAGTGGAGCTCGACCTTGTGCGCACCCTACGGGAAGCGCTTGAATCAGGAAGGAATGTAATGGCAGTGGGCACCACAACCGTCCGTACACTCGAATCGCTCCCTCTTCTCGGCATCCATCTTTTGGCTGGAAATGCCATCATGAAGGTTGACCAATGGGAAGCCTACGACGAAAAGACACGGTCAACCGACACGGTCACGGCGCTCAAAGCACTTGAAAAGCACATGGAGAAGGAGGGGGCAAACCGCCTTGTAGCCTCAACAGCGATAATGATAGCACCGGGATTCAAGTGGAGAATAGTCAATGGAATGATCACAAACTTCCATCAGCCGCAATCAACGCTGCTGCTTCTTGTCAGCTCATTTCTTGACGGAGGGAATCTTGAGAATCCTATATGGCGGCAGATTTATGGTGAAGCTCTTGAGAAGGGGTATCGGTTTCTTTCTTATGGGGATGCTTGTATATTTTGCAATGATCAATGATCAATTATAAATGATGAATAATGACTGAAAAATTATCTATAAATATTCCGGGATCAAAGAGTATAGCGGCACGGGCACTTGTATGCCGTCTGCTGGGAGGGCACGCCACAGTGCTGACAAATCTGCCGGATTGCGGCGACACACGCGGTATGCTCCGACTCACGGAGGCCGTGCGCAAGGGATTATCGACCGGAACGCCGGTAAAGGTCGACATTGGAGAAGGTGGCACGACAATACGTTTCGGAATGGCAGCCTGCGCATCAATCCCCAATCTTGACATCACCTTGACGGGGAGTCCGCGACTTATGTCGCGTCCACATGCCACTCTCACCGACGCTCTTGCCGCTATGGGTGCAGAAGTGGAGTTTATTGCCGGAGAAAACTCAATACGCATCAAAGGGAAAAAGCTTTCGGGAGGCACAATTGAGCTTGACGGAAGCGTAAGCAGCCAATATCTTTCGGCCCTGATGCTTGCAGCCCCGACTTGGGAAAAAGACACGCTTCTGCGTCTTAACGGCCATGTGGTCTCAACCCCCTATATAGCCATGACAGCGGGAGTGATGCGTGCTTTCGGAGCCGATGTTGACATAGACAGTCATGAGGGAGGAATGGAGGTTAGCGTAAAGGCTACAGGATATTCTCAATGCGCACGCTACGACATAGAAGGAGATTGGAGCGGAGCCTCCTATTTCTATGAAACCAAGCTGATCATGGAGGCACTGGGGATGGATCTACCCGAAATTACAATGCCCACATTGAAGGCACCGGCAGAATCGCTTCAGGGCGACAGCCGTGTGGCAGCGATTTTCGCCACAGCCACCCGTAAGCTTCGTGAAAAAGATCTCTCTACCTTGCAGCTCAACCTAAATGACGCTCCCGACCTCGTTCCGGCCGTTGCAGTAGGCCTATGCATAGCCGGCATTCCATTCCGGATTGAAGGAGTGGCGCATCTGCGCCATAAGGAGAGCGACCGAATGGCTGCGATAGCCTGCGAGTTGGGTAGGCTCGGATATGTTCTGGCAACCGGAGAAGACTCTATGGCATGGGAAGGAAAACGTTGCGAAGCGGAAGAAAATCCGATGATACGCACATATCTTGACCACCGCATGGCTATGGCGTTTGCTCCTGCAAAACTGGTTGCAAGGAATCTATCGATTGAGGATCCGAGTGTTGTTGAGAAATCATTTCCTGAATATTGGGGGGAAATAATTAAGGTAATGCATAATCAAAATTGAGATATGACCGGAGCCTGGATAATATTGGGGGTTACAATCGCCATAGGTGTGATTCTTTGGTTGTGGGAAAGATTCCGCAGCCGGCGGCATGGCCACACCATGCATCATCATGCCCCTGCTGCCCGGGAAACTGACAGCGAAAGGGACTCAACTGAAAACGCATCCTCGTCAACAGAAAACGGACAACGGACAACGGACAACGGAATATGCTGCGGACTTCATGCAATCTGCGAGAAAACAGGGCAGATCAACGAACCGCCTGTCTACTATGATGACGAGGAACTCGACCGGTTCGCCGGACGTGATGCAACTGACTATAATGATGCCGAGACAGAGGAATTCCGTGATGTTTTGCTCACTCTTCTTCCATCAGATGCCCCGGGATGGGCAGTAAGCCTTGAGAAACGAAGAATCAACCTCCCGGCAGATCTAAAGCCGGAACTTGAGCTCCTTCTATCGGAATCGTGAGAGGGAGGGTTAAATGAACTTGAGATATATGGATTATGAGTTATTAAAATATACATTCTTCCAAAACGCACTTGCGGGTGTAGTGCTGATATCGATAGCCTGTGCCGTGATCGGTGTCTATGTAGTCACGCGACGCATGGTCTTCATAGCCGGTGGAATCACCCACACATGCTTCGGAGGGTTGGGACTTGGCTATTTCATGGGCTGGGACCCGCTTGCAACTGCAGCCGCGTTTGCCGTAGCAGGCGGACTTGGAGTCGACGCAATGTCGCGCAGGAAAGTTAGGGAAGATTCTGCAATTGCAGTGGTCTGGGCACTTGGGATGGCGCTCGGCATTCTCTTTGTGTTTCTTACACCGGGATATGTTCCGGAACTTAACTCATTTCTTTTTGGCAATGTGCTAAATATAACCAAGGCTGATCTCTGGATATTTGCAATTTTCGCTCTTATTGCCGTAGCATTATTCACTGTTTTTGGCAAAGTGATAGTGGCAGTCAGCTTCGACGAAGACTTTGCCCGCACGCTCCATCTTCCGGTCCGCCTTGTCAATGCTGTAATGATGGTGATGGTGTCGGTTTGCATAGTGCTGGCAATAAAGATGATAGGCGTTATGCTGCTTATGTCGCTGCTCTCTCTGCCCCAACTCGTGGCAGAACGACTCACCCACCGCTATTCCCACCTGATGATAATTTCCGGCTTTGTATCTCTGATAGGATGCATCGGTGGCCTGTGGCTATCCGTAATCCTTGATGTGCCGGCTTCCGCACTCATAGTCATCTTGCTTGCAGCCCTCTATGCAGTCTCGTTCACCATCCAAAAAAGATGATAGGCCAATATTAGTGATATTTAAGTTTCATTAAGTGTTAAAATTTTGCTAAACAAGAATTTTTATCTAATTTTGCATCTGAATATAATAACAACAGGAACAAAATAATGACAAGCATCATGAAATTTCTTCGCAATACGATGTGCATGCTCGGACTCATGGCTTCTTTCATTGCATGCAGTTCGACAACTGAACACGATCCGTATCCCGTGACCCCGACAGTTACTTTCAGTAACAGCACAGTTACTTTTGCAGCAGAGCCAACTGAAGGCCAGAGTGTAAAAGTGACTGCAAATGTTGAGACAACGGTATCGTCTGACGCCTCATGGTGCAGATTGAACGGCACCACTGCAGGTAAGGATTTTACTTTCAACATCGAATGCGATCCTAATGCGGACTCAGCACCGCGCGAATGCACCATAAAGGCTACCAACCAGAATAAGGACCAGACTTATGCCACGCTAAAGGTGACACAGGAAGGCATAGCTCCCGCACCGGAAGAAGAGAATTACCCTACCCCTGCCGGCCGACCTGAGAACGGCGCTTCCCCTCTTGCGTTAGGCTGGAACCTTGGCAACCAGATGGATGCGATAGTGAATGGGGTTGCTGATGAAACCGGTTGGGGCAACCCGAAGGTTGACAATACATTGTTTGAGGCATTGGCAAAAGCCGGATTCTCGTCGGTGCGCATACCTATCTCATGGATGGGTCATTTCGGAGCAGCTCCGGAATATAAGATTGAATCCGCATGGCTCACAAGGGTTGCACAACTCGTGAACTATGCAGAAAAGGCAGGATTGAAAGCTATCATCAATATCCACCATGACGGTTCGCCTGAAAACTGGCTCAGCATAAAGAAAGCATCGGCAGATGCAGCCTACAACGAAGAGGTGAAGGCAACCCTTAGGGCACTGTGGACCCAAATAGCAGAAAGGTTTGCCGACAAGGGTGATTTCCTCTATTTTGAGGGTATGAACGAGATCCAGGACGGCGGCTGGGGCTGGGGCGACAACCGCAACGACGGAGGCAAGCAGTATGGCATAATGAATGAATGGCTTCAGATATTTGTGGACGCCGTTCGCTCAACCGGTGGGGAGAACGCCACACGCTGGCTTGGCATACCGACCTATACCACCAACATCGACTTAGGTGACTACCTTGTTCTGCCTAAAGATCCGGCAAACCGTCTGATGGTGGCGGTTCACTGCTACGAGCCCTACCTCTACACTCTTGAAGACAAGTATTCCGATTGGGGACACACTTCGAAAGCATCCGAAATGAAAAATGGAGAAAAGCAGCTTGTTGCTGAGCTCGACAAGATAACTAACAAATGGATCAGCAAGGGTATTCCGGCATATATCGGCGAGTTCGGATGTGTGCGTCGTTCAACTGAACGGGCAGAGGCATTTAGGAAATATTATCTTGAATATTTGGTGAAAGCGGCAGCCGACAGGAATATCCCGGTTATATATTGGGACAACGGAGTGTTTGGATCAGGACGTGAATGCAGCGGACTTTTCAACCGCACAAGCGGAGAATACGAAAACGATGCAGCCGACATCACCTTCCTTTTCCGCAAGGCTTGGAACAACGGAGACCCGGCATATACTCTCCAGTCTGTCTATGATTCTGCTCCGAATTAATTCTTAGGGTTTCCTTTACTTCAATCGCGCTCGGAGATCGCTCCCCACTTAGTTTGACTTGGGATAGCGGATGATCCGCGATGCATCATAATACATTTATAATGTAACAAAAACAACAAGAAAAAGATATGAAACAATTTAGATTAATCAGTCTACTGCTAAGTACTGTGTTTTTGGCAGGCATGACAGCATGTAGTGACAATGATGATCCGAAAGCAACCGGAACATCAGCGAGAGTGACAGTAACTTGCGTTGCAGACAAAAATAATAATTCACCTCTCGAGGTTGTATTGGCCGACAGCCATAAAGGAGACGCCACAATGGTGGATCCCGGCCAAACATTCACTAAGGAATTTGAAGTTGCTGAACTTCCTAATAATGCCGGCTTTTTCATTTACCCTTCAATCATAGAAGAGAATGGGAAATGCAGCTATACCGTGAAGGGCGAGGTTGCTCTTATGAATGGCACGAAGGTTGTTAAGAAAGAGACCATAGATGAGAAAGTAACGGTAACCGACATAGAAACAGACCACACACAGGCTTTCTTCTTCAATGTCACGTCGGAGGGGCTGCAACGGATCACTGATTTTACAGAGCCGGAGATACCTGTCGATGAAAATGAGGAGTCTTCAGGTGGCATTGAACATGAAACCGAACCAGAGAATTTTATAACTAAACTTCAAACATCTTATATTGTGGATTTTACCGTTACTCATATAATAGATAAGAAGGATTTCCGAGATTGGAAGAAATTGTCATATAATTATGATAATTACCCTGGAAATATATACAATGTTAAAACCCATATCCGTCCTATTTATGATATCCAAAACGATCTAAACTACTATTATATTGAACAGCACATATCAGCAGGTTTTGCACCAAGCTATTGCGGTATTTTCAATAAGACATTCACTTCCGATGGATGCCATACTATTGGTAAGGTTTGTGAATGGTATGGCGAGTCAGTACAACTGACTTCCGCTGTCAAGGACCTTTCGATTACGACATACGAAACTATGCCGCAATCAAGTGAGAATAAAAAAAGTTATTCCAATAGCGTCACTGTAGGCTTCTCCACAGAAGCAAGTGGCGGAATTAAAGGAAAAGATCCTGAGGGCTCAGTCAAAATAGCCGCTAATTACAGTTCCACAAAAACAATTAGTTACGAAATTGCAGACGTATCTATTGAGAATCAAACGCTTACAAACTACCAACTAGGATGGCTCTTTACTATAAACAATTGGCCGGAAGTTGGATATGCTCCTTTGAATACAGCCCTCACATATATTAACAAGGGAGCTGCCGCATCAAGAAGCACATTGACAAAGAAAGTAATTTATTATTTCAGACTGGATGATACTGATATAGAAACTTTCCCCATTCTCAAATTAGACTTAAATCTGGTTTTAGGATCTACTGGAGCTAAAGCAGAACATGAACGCGGTTCAAGAGAAATGTTCGTGAATGAGAGGTGTGAAATTGAACTTCCTTATGCTCATAAACTTGAAACTCCCGATGCCAAAGGATATAACTGGAAGTTTGAATTCCCTGAAGATGATGAACAGCATTCAAAAACTAAGATAAAAAGGGTTGTGAAAAAAGCAACAGATAAAAATCCAGGCTACACAATCAAAAAACGCACAAAGCAATGGAGTGATAAATGATGGAATGATATGACAATAAAGGGCGCCTTGAGGAGACGCCCTTTATTGTTTCCCCGCCCCAGTTTATGGGAGGGTGAGGAAGCTATCAGTAGTGGAAAGAGGAGCCGCCGAGGAATTCGCGGAGGAGGGATGTCGGCGGAATCTGGTCGACGGGAATTGGGTCGAAATATTCGAGGAATTTCAACAGACGGTAGGCGTTGCTGTATTGCTCCACATTGTGGGGAACCTGCCGTAGGATTGGTTCTGCATATTCCTTCATCACACCTAATTCAAAGATGAGGGAGGAATTGAATGTTGCGTCGGCATTCTCCTGAAACGGGAAGATCCATTTTTCCTCACCTCGACGTACAGAGGGCCAACGGCGGATGGTGTCGAGAGCCGAAGTGTGGCGATAACGATAGTCTCGGACAATACGGCGGAGCAAGCGATTGTCGTTGGGAGAAATCCAGTTGTGGTCGTCGATTGCAAGGGTGGTCAATGCAGACACATATACCTTATATATAGACGAGGCATCGATAGACTTCGTAAGTTCCGGGTTCAGACCATGGATTCCTTCAATGATAAGCACGTCGGAATGTTCCATCTTCAGCGGCTTTTCCTTCTCTATGCGGCGTCCAAACTCGAAACTATATGTAGGGAGATTGACAGTCTCACCGGCAAGGAGGCGTGTAAGATCGGAGTTCAGGCGCTGAAGGTCGAGTGCATAGAGGCTCTCATAGTCATAATCGCCGCTTTCATCGCGAGGAGTGTGAGCCCGGTCAACGAAATAATCGTCGAGTGAAATCATCTTAGGGGTCACCAGCGACGTCATCAGCTGCACTGCAAGGCGTTTGCATGTCGTGGTCTTTCCAGATGATGAAGGACCTGCAAGAAGCACTATCTTTGCACCGCGCGCCACAATCTCATCGGCTATATGCCCGATCTGGCGCTCGTGCATCGCTTCAGCAACGTTTATGAGATCGCGCACTTCGCGGCGACGCACCGACATATTGAGTTCGCCGACATTGCGCACCTTTATAACATCATTGAAATGCATATAGTCGGTGAATGCCTTAAACATCTTGGTCTGCCGCTCCGGAGAGAGAGGCTTTGTAGGGTCATGAGGATCGCGGCCCATGAGTATAAAGCCATCGGCATAAGGATGAAGTGCGAATACCGGAGCATATCCTGTGGAGGGTGGTAGTGCACCATAGTAGCTGTCGGCGACTCCGTCGAGTGTATAATATGTGGTGTAGAGCTGTGAGGTTGTCTCGAAGAGCAGCACCTTGCTGTCGAGATGCTGGTCGCGGAGTATAGGTATAACATCTTCGGTGAGACGTTCATGGCGTCGGAACGCGATATCAGCATCTGCAAGCTGATGCATCCTCTCCTCGAGGGAGTGGATCTCCTGCGCGGTGAGAGTCAATGGACCCTCGGCGCCAAGCGGGAAAAGACGACAGAAATATCCACGGAAAATGCTATGTTCGATACGCAGCTGACTGCCCGGAAACATCTCGGTTATTGCCTTATAGAGCATGAAGCAGAGAGCACGGGTGTAGACCCGTCGTCCTATTTCGGAACGGTCTGAAAGGTATTCCACCTGTTTCGGGGAATATATAGGAAACCGGAGGTCTTCCGCCTTATTGTTGATGAGGCAGCAGATCGGATTGAAATCAGTAATGACAGCACCGGTCTCAATCAGTGAAAGAGGACTCGAACCGCCTTCCGCCTCTATGTTTTTGTTTAGGTTTTTTACGAATATTTCCATGATATAAAAAAATATTATAGGCATTACCAGCGCAAATATAGGTATAAAAATTGATATTTTGGTGATTTGAAATAAAAAAAATGCAGAAAAATTTGGTGAATTGAAAAAAGAGCATTAACTTTGCAGTCGCAAAAAAGCCACAAGCTCCCGAAGAGCAAGGCTGTTGCGTTGTGATGGCCCATTCGTCTATCGGTTAGGACGAGAGATTTTCATTCTCTAAAGAGC
>CAYQXG010000105.1:0-9171 GCA_964421525.1 uncultured Sangeribacter sp.
GGGCTGAGGTAACTTTTTTAAGATATTGACATAAATTGAACTCAAATATTAATTTTTAATAATGATTCCTAATACATAAGAGAAAGAGATTCTTCTGGGGAAATTACCCAAAGACTCGCCGGCTTGGGCGCTTTTCGGCCTTTGGCTCAGTCACATAGCCCGCTATGCTCCCGAGCCTGCATGTCGAAAATCATCCCAATCCAGCTTCCCCGGGACCTCTCAAATCTTATGAGACGGGGTCTAAGACTTATGATGAAAATACACTGGAGTGTAAATTCTAATGATGGCTATCTCTACATCAGTAATTCTTTTTCTTGTTCAACCGTAATTGGAGAGGAATGACCTGAAAGTAGAATGGTATTGTCGGGTAAAGTAAATATTCTGTTGATGATAGAATTTTCCAACTCTTGCCTGTTCCCTCCGGGGAAATTAGTCAAACCTGGACCATGCTGATAAAACAAGTCTCCTACAAATGCGGCATTGTCATTGGGAGAATAAAATATTACAGAACCCGGTGTATGCCCCGGAGTATGAATAACCTTTAGCATGAAATTTGAATTATCCTTAAGCTTTATAATTTCACCGTCATACAATTCCTCATAGTGCGGAATAATGATCGGTTGGCCATTACCGGCACTCAGATTCAACCGAGGATCTTTGAGATACTTTGCATCAAGAGGAAAAATATAGATTGGAACCCCCAATTTCTCCTTCAACACTTCTGCTGCGCCCATGTGGTCGAAATGTCCATGGGTTAGCAGTATTTTCTCTATTTGCCAACCATTTCGTTTTATTATATCGTAGATAAGTGCTGCCTGAGCACCCGGATCAATGATAAATCCTGACTTAGAATGGTCATCAATATAAAAATAGGTGTTTTCTGAAAAAACACCTTGTACAGTCAATTCCCTAATCATAAAAATATCTCCCTATTTTACAACAATTGACATCCGTCAGGTCCGCATACATGTGGTCTTTCAGTTGACTCCTGTACAGATTTCTCCTGCCTTTTCAACTCCCTTTCAAGCGCAGACTTGAAACCGTCAACACTCATGGCTCCGGGTATCGCAAAGTCACCACCAAATACTATGTAGGGTACTCCCCTGACACCACGCATCGTAGCCTCTCTCTCATCAAACCTCACCTCGTCATCATATAAGTTTGAGGCAAGCATATCCCGAACCTCTTTTTCATCCAATCCAACCACTACTGCCTTGTCGATGAGAACCTGATGGTCGGAAAGAATTAGATTCTCCGTGAAATAGGCTGCAAATAGAGCTTCGTTTAATCTATCAACCGTAGCACGGTCATATTTTGCCTCCGCGAGTTTCATAAGCCTATGAGCATCACGTGTATTTGAGTATTTTGTAGTAGAATATCTGAAATCTATTCCAATATCATTTCCTAGAGAAGATATATAATCCACCTGTGTCTTTGCGTCTTCTAAAGATAGTCCATACTTCTTTGCAAAACGTTCAGGGGTTGTTGTCTCAACTTCTTTAGAAGCGTATGGATCAAGTTCATAGGCACGATAATCTATCTCAACGTTTTCTGTAAGACCAAGTTCTTCAATCGCATGTTTCAGACGTTTCTCACCTATATAGCAATAAGGGCAAGCAAAATCCGACCAAATTGTGAGTTTCATCATATTAAAATCCTTTCTAATTTTACATTAATATTCTATTTCTTATTTTCATTTAGATTGGTTCTGTTGAATGTCTACTTATATCGTTTAATTTTTATTAGCTATTTATAATCCTACGGATTATTTTAAAGAAGGTGTCGATATCATCAGGCGATCCCAACGACATAAAATACTTTTCCCTGTCATTTGCAACTTCAATTATTTTAGGTTTGATCTCCAAAGCTAATGGTGCAAGAAACACCCTTAGACATTTGTGACTCACCGGTCTGGTGATGACAAGATTCTTTTTGACCATCATTCCTATAGTGCGACATACTGCAGCCTTATCTTTTCCCAATGCCGTAGCAATCTCACATTGCTGTGATCCATCAAAATCATAGAGAAATCTAAGAATCAGATATTCAGGGACAGCTATTGGCAAACCTGCAGCTTTAAGGGCATCGTCAAGCCTTGATGTCATTGCCTGATATGCTGCTCCAATCAGGCAACCTTTATTTGGAATGTTGTAAATATTCGTGTTTTCCATCATATATTAATCAACCTGTTTTCGATATAAACAACGATCGCAACCCCAAAATGGTTGACATGTTAACTATTTTTATATCTCTTTTTAGATAGGATATCAATTCTGACAAACAAACTTATGTATTTCTTTTGATATTTCTGCAATAAATATTAAATTTGTAGGATTAAATCTAATGACATGAAAAGAATACTACAAAATGCTATTATCGGCATAGCTATCTCTTCAGGAATTGCCTGGGCATCAGCACAAATACCTGTAGTTTTTGACCGTGAAAACACTGCAGACAAATATCCTGCAATTGCTTTTAAAGGATTAGAGGAACTCCCAGAAATCACCACGCTACCAGACCCATTTGTGTTCAACGACGGCAGCAGATCTTCGGAATATACAGATTGGGAACGGCACCGTTCCGAGATCTTACAAAAGCTATGGTTTTATGAATTAGGACAAAAGCCAACCGTATGCCGAGATAGTATAGATGCTGTATTGGTCAATGATTCTCTGACTGTCACCGTTCATGAAAAGGGTAATACCTTAACGTTGCGCACACATATCGTATATCCTGAGGGCGATGGTCCGTTCCCTTTTGTAATTGGAGTTGGTTTCCCAACGGGATCCCTTCCAAAAGAATTATTTCTTGATAACGGTGTGGCCGCTATTCCATTCAATTTTACGGAAGTGATGTCCCACACTCAAAAAAGAGGAGAAGAACCAATCAACGCCCTTTATCCTGAAAATATCGATATGGGAGCATACTCTGCATGGCCATGGGGAATCAGCCGCCTCATTGATGGTCTTGAAAAAGTAAAAGACCAAACGCGGCTCAATATCAATAGAATTGCTGTTACAGGATGCTCATTTGCAGGAAAAATGGCTCTTTATGCTGGTGCCATGGATGAGCGAATCACGCTAACCATCGCTCAAGAACCCGGAGGAGGTGGCATAAATGCATGGCGCGTTTCCGAAACCCTCGGAAATGTTGAAAGAGTAGGCAACACAAACTACTCATGGTTTCTCGAAAGCATGCGGCAGTTTTCAGACACCAATGTCAATAAACTTCCTATAGACCATCATCAGCTTGCAGCTCTTGTGGCGCCCAGGGCACTTCTAATTCTTGGAAATACTGATTATGAGTGGCTTGCTGATGAATCAGGATATATATCGAGCATAGCAGCAAGGGAAGTATGGAAAACTTTCGGTATTGCGGAACGAATGGGGTATTCCATAGAAGGAGGGCATCCTCACTGTCAGCTTCCTCTGAGTCAATATCCGGAAGTCACAGCCTTTATCCGTAGTTTTCTGCTCGACGATAAGTCGCTGGATACAAATGTGACACGGGCACCCATGTTTGAGAATGTTGATTGGCAAAAATGGATGCCTTGGTTAAACCATCCATGACATTGCTTATCTAATATTTAAGATATAACCATATTTTAAACGACATATTTTAATTTTAAACGACATATTTTAACAACTTAAATCTGACTAAATGAAAAAGACTATTTTATCGCTCATAGCTATGATGATTACAGCTATGACACTTGCCCAACCACCGGGATTCCAGATGCCGGCTACAAATCCTGATTTTGCCGATCTTAATTATGCCGGCGACGATATGGAAGGACATAAACTTGACATCTATCTTCCAAAAGATGGTAAGGACAAGCACAAACTAATTGTAGTAATCTACGGAAGTGCTTGGTTCAGCAATAATTTTAAGAATGCCGCGTACATGTCGCTCGGAAAGCCACTCAACGACGCAGGTTTTGCCGTAGCTACCATCAATCATCGGTCGAGTGGAGATGCCAAGTATCCGGCTCAGATCAACGATGTGAAGGGGGCAATAAGATATTTGCGTGCTAACGCCGATAAGTTTGGACTTGACACATCATTTGTGGGAATTACTGGTTTCTCATCAGGAGGACATCTATCGGCAATGGCAGGTGTGACCAATGACATGAAAGAGAGAACTGTTGGATCTAAAACTATTGATATCGAAGGAAACGTCGGTGGCAATCTTGATCAAAGTAGCGCGGTCGATGCTGTTGTTGACTGGTTTGGCCCTGTAGATATGGCACGAATGGAAAATTGCGAGACAGTGAAAGGTGCAGATTCACCAGAAGCAGCTCTCATCGGTGGCGCCCCGGCGGAAAATATGGATATGGTTGCTCTAATAAGTCCCATTACTTATGTTTCGGATAAGACTGCTCCAATGATAGTTATTCATGGAACTGCAGATAATGTTGTTCCCTTCTGCCAAGGAGAATATTTTTCAGAAGAACTAAAAAAAGCAGGTAAGCTTGAAAAATTTATTCCTGTGACTGATGGCCAACATGGACCGATCACCTTCAATGAAGAGACTTTCAAGGAAATGGTGGATTTCTTCATTAAGCAAGCAAACAAATAAATATCAAAATTTTAGAACAAGGGTCCGGGTGATTACTCGGGCCCTTATTTTATAAATAGTATAACATATTGATTGAGATTCAGAAATTTTTTCAATAATATAATCTTGAATGAACAATCACAGGAGGGAAACCGTTCTAACAATGCAAGCAGAAGATCAGTTTGTTCTTAAGGTATTCTGCTAATATTATTTTAACAATTAAATCTCTTGCATTATGGTTGCACTGAATATACCTTTGATAACATGGTGCCTCATCGTGGCAGCGATGACACTTTTGATTACAGTCAGGCTCTTCCATAAGAACCATAACCATGCACACGTGCATTCTAAATCTCGCCACGTGTTGGAAATTGGCAGCGAAAGAGAAGAGTTTTTTGTTCCGGGCGACATGATATCCAAAAGGGATGAAGTGATTAATGATGTCGACTATTGAAACCTGGACATATATTCCGGAAGCAGCTCCTGAAAACGAGATTGGCGGAGATGCCTCTTTGAAGGAAATTTGTCTTTTTTTATCTGAATATTCGGCGTGGCTCCTCGGAAGTGGGGCTACGTCAATTCGTCTTGAACGCAATGTAAGCCGTATGGCAGAATCAATGGGTTGCAAAGCTGAAATGACAATTCTTCCGAGGCATATACATATAACGGTTTTTCTTCCAAATCATTCGGATAGTTATACGTATATTATTGCTACGCATCCAATGCCTATAAGTTTTGAAATCAACACAAAACTTAGCTGTTTGAGCTGGAGTATGGCAGACGATGGTATTGGTCTGGCAGAAGCCAGGGCAAGATTTGAAAACATCATAAAAACACCACCGGCAAATAAACATCTTGTTCTGTTTCTGGCTGCATGCGCCAACGCTGCATTCTGCAGACTTTTCACCGGAGACTGGTGTGCCGTAGGAATTGTTTTCCTATCTACACTTGCCGGATTTTATCTTAAGCAAGTGCTGACCGAACGAAAAATGGATGTCAGGCTAATATTCATAATCTGTGCCTTTGTATCTTCAGTTTTGGGAAGTTCTGCTTCCCTATTCAGTATAGGGCATACTCCCGACATTGCAGTCGGCACAAGTGTCCTTTATCTTGTACCGGGCATACCGTTTTTGAATTCATTCAGTGATATGCTAAACGGGCATTATATATGTGCCTTCGGGCGATTCCTACATGCTGTGATACTTACATGTTGCCTTTCTCTCGGGCTATGTGGTGGAATGCTTTTGATGAATATCAGTATGTTTTGATAGGGCTATGATACTACAGATTCTTCAAGATGCCTTATTCGCTGCAATAGCTGCCATTGGTTTTGCTGCAATCAGCAATCCTCCCAAGAAAGCATACCTATTATGTGCGATAATAGCTGCTATAGGCCACTCAGCTCGATTCGTGATGATGAATTCTTCATTATTGGATATGCATATCGTGGCAGCCAGCACCATTGCCGCTTTCATAGTAGGAACTCTTGCCGTCTTACTTTCACCTTTAGGAAAAATGCCTGCAGAGACGTGTCTATTTCCATCTTTACTTCCAATGATACCGGGGATTTATGCTTATAAGGCATTTGGAAGTCTCATGCTATGCCTTTCACATGGAAAAGAATCGGAATTCGGACATTATTTCTTTCTTTTCTCAAGCAATGGTCTGACATGTATCTTCATTCTTCTTGGAATGGTGGTAGGCGGTACACTTCCTATTTTCTTTTTTAAGAGAATATCCTTCCAAGCCACACGCTGAACATGAAAACTACATATCTCAACCTCCGGCTTTAGACTTCCTGCGATAGCATAGATAATAACGGAAGAAGAAGACGGTTGTCACAATCATAGTAATGAGGTTCCCCCACTCTTTGTCTCCGGAGGTAACATCAGCAATTTTGATTATTGCGCAAATCAGGGATAAAACTCCAAAAACGAGCCAGATGTAACTTCTTGTTTTGTCAGTCATATTCATTTTTATCTTTTGTTTTCTTATTTAGTCGTTGAAATTCAAAAAAAGTTACAACAAGTATTTTTTTGCATCCAAGTTATGCTAATGAAGAAATCATCGGGGGTAATATTACACAGTTTTATCTTGAATATTTCCCTAATTTTTATTAATTTTGTCTATATTTTTCACATTTGATAAATCATCATGAAACTGCTTCAATCCATTTTATTTTCCTTAGCATTATCGACATCAACCCATGGACTGGCAGCTACCCCAGCCTATGAAGATAAATATTCAGTATCACATGAGCAACAACACAAGCCTTTGATTATTTGGCAATGGATGGATGGACTGGTCACCAAGGAAGGAATAACACGCGATCTTGAGGCGTTCAAGGAGGCCGGACTTGCCGGTGTACAGAATTTCCAAATTGGAGGTCCGAATCAAATGCGTATCGGCAATCCGGATAATGCAATTGGCAGTGAAAACTGGAAGGATCTGCTCAGATGGACTCTTGATGAATGTGAAAGACTTGGACTCACCTTTGGTACGCATAATTGTCCCGGTTGGTCGTCAAGCGCTTATTCCACTGTCACTCCTGAATACTCAATGCAAAAATTGGTCTTCACAGAAACACCCATAAAAAAAGGACAACGTAAACTAATACTTCCAAAGGCAAGTGTAGATCCGCGATGGAACTATTATGAAGATGTTGCCATACTTGCAATACCAAACGATTCAACTGCTACGGAAAAGCAAATTGTTGACCTTTCTAATTACTTTGATTATTCAAACAATGAATTGCATATCAACAAAAACGTCAGACTTCCTGAAAATGCGATAATATTACGCATAGGGCAAACTACCAATGGGAAGACCAATGAAGCTCAAGCTCCGGAGATAGGGCGAGGTCTTGAGTGTGACAAACTTAGCCGTGAAGCTGTAAAAGCTTTTTGTAATGAGTATCCATCTATGGTGATTGAAACAGCCGGACGACACATAGGAAAAACGTTCAACTACATGGAGATTGACAGTTACGAAGCCGGTGGGCAGACATGGAGTCCGGTTCTTCCAACAGAATTTTTAAAACGTAAGGGCTATGATATGATTCCGTACCTTCCTTTAATGATTGGAAGACTAAAGGAGATAGATGGAAAAGACAACACCTCACGCTTCATGAAAGATTGGGAAAACGTAATCACCGATTGTGTCGCAGAAAACTATTACGGCTACATGACAAAACTCGTGAATGAGGCAGGATTAAGAATGCTGATCGAACCCTACGGAACCGGAAGTCAGAAACCTTTCCGCATCATAGATTTCGAAAAGATTGTCCTTGCCAGCGAGGGTGCAGACATAGCAACAGAATTTTGGCAAGATCCTCCACGTTGGGGATGGAAAGATATAGTAGGTCATGAAAAAACAATGAGAAAACTTGGCAAACCACTCCTTGTGGCAGAAGCATTTACTTGTTGGCCTCTAAGGGCATGGAGCGATAGTCCGGCCGATATAAAGAAAGTATGCGATAAAGCCTTCTGCGCAGGAGTGAATAGAATGATGCTTCATGCAGGAGCCGCTAATCCTTGGCCTAATGTTGAGCCCGGCATGTCTTTCGGTATATGGGGAACGCAGTTCGTACCCGGTCAGACTTGGTGGAAAGCAGGTGGAGCAAAAGAACTATTCAATTATATGACGCGATGCCAATACCTACTACAGCAAGGGTTGCCGGCTCCTGAACAACTGCCGAAAATGGATAGATTCCTCTCCTATCATCGCATTGATGGTGACACTGATATCATATTTGTCTCCAATCAATCGGATTCGATTGCCATTGACATTATTCCCTTTGATCCTAAAGGACGCAATGTGGAAGTGTTTGATCCTTATAATCTAAAGAGGTATTCCATCGATTCTTTAGCACCTCTTGAAATAGAAATTGAACAACAAGGGTCCAGATTCCTTATAATTCGTCCCGAAGAAAACAAACTGCCTTTTAAACAAGTATGGACCGAAACATCTTCCGTGCCTATAGCAGGAAAATGGACAATAACTTTTCCTGAAACAGGAAGCTTCACCACCGACACCTTGTTTTCGTGGCCGAGTTCAGAGATTCATGATGTGAAATATTTCTCCGGCACTGCATCATACAAGATAACATTCGATTTGAAAAAAGATAATACCAATGCCACAGAACGCACCATTCTTTCTCTTGGAGAAGTAAAAGATATGGCCTCTGTTAAGCTGAATGGAATTGATATGCCTATCTTATGGAAAGCTCCGTTCGAATGCGACATCACAGATGTAGTCAGAACCGGAGCAAACACACTTGAAATAGAAGTTACAAACCTTTGGCCAAACCGCATGATAGGTGATGAGCTTGAACCGGATGATCTGGAATGGAGCGAACCTCTCATTTATGATTATGCACCTGCAAGTCCACAAGCGGGGTGCTATTTGACGTCTAATCCCGACTGGCTACGTAACGGCACTGACCGACCGTCAAAAGGGCGTAAAACTGTAGGATGCTTCAAATTTTTCACGGCAGACTCGCCACTTCTTCCATCAGGACTCTTAGGACCTGTCACTATTCGGAATTATTCGTCTTCAACTAAGACCCCGTCTCATAAGATTTGAGAGGCCCCGGGGAAGCTGGGTTGGGATGAT
>CAYQXG010000106.1:0-9061 GCA_964421525.1 uncultured Sangeribacter sp.
GGCCATCCATGCGGATGCAGGTGCCATTCTTGATGTCTTGAGCGTTCATCATATCTGTAGAAATTTTTATATTTTTCGATTTGCAGTGCAAAATTACAAAAAAAAACCTAATAGTAAGGTATCATAGGCATTAAAAGATATGATTTTGGGGATAATTTTGCGAAAAAACAGTGATTTTTTTGGCTAATTCAAATAGATTCGCTAATTTTGCAGTCCGAAAGCAATTATCAAGTGAATTGAAATAATCAAAACCTCATAAGAAAATGAAAAGAACATTCCAGCCTTCCAACCGCAGAAGAATCAACAAGCACGGCTTCCGTGAAAGAATGGCTACCGCCGATGGCCGCAAAGTATTGGCTCGTCGTCGTGCCAAAGGTCGTTATTCACTTACTGTTTCCGACCATATCGCAAGCAAGTAACAGGATATTTCCTGTGAGCGAAAAAATACAGGGATAATGCCAATGGCATTATCCCTGATTTTTATTCTTTATTATTTATCACCCTCCCATTATATTAGGCATGAGAAAGTCATTCTAAGAGTGTCATAGTTCATCAGAACATCCAAAATTGTCCATACTACTGCTGCAAGAAGCTGCAGAGCCGAGTAGCGAAGAACTTTGTTGAGTCTGTGATCATTGAATTTAAAAAAGGCAAGAATTATTGGAATATACCATATTGCTATCGCCGCATAACCGGCCCAAGCCCAAGAGTTCAGTGCGTCGCGCATGCCATACCATATAAGGCCTAAACCGATATACGCAAAGACTATGTAGACTACCCTCATCGCATTTGCACCAAAAATCACAGCTTTAGTTCTTTTCCCAACCCTCTTATCGTCATACACATCACGGACATTATTGACAGTCAACACGTTGGCACCAAGCAACCCAACACCTATCGAAACAGGGAGGGCCATCTTCCACATGTCTCCTAAATTAGCAGCCAAATTACCTCCAATCCAGTCGCCGCATTGCACATAGGCTGTTAGCGACACCGGAATTAGACCATAGAATATTATAACCTCTTCATCGCCCAGTCCATGATGCGACAACGGCCATGGCCCTGCGCTGTAAGCAAAGGCAGCCAGCACAATGAGAATTCCAACTGCTATCAGCCAATATCCACCCCAATACACGAGCGAGAGCCCAAGCAAACAGTCAATGATAGTGAGAATGATCATAACCCTCTTCATGATTTCGGGTTTTATATCACCTTCTGTCACTCCCCGGCGGAATCCTTGGCGACCTTTTCTGTCGATACCATTCTTAAAATCAAAATATTCGTTGGCAAAATTACTGATTATCTGGGCTATGATTGCAAAGATAAGACATATTACTGCCGGAAGCCAGGAAAACCGGTCGTATGATAGCGCGATGGCACATCCGGCAAGCACTCCTGCCGTGCTTACGGGCAACGTTCTGAGGCGCATAGCCTCTATCCATGGTTTGAGTTGCATAAAATCGATTTTTGCTTTTACGATGCAAATTTAAACAAAAAAATCGATTTTAAGAAATTATTTTGTAAAAATTATGAAATATTTTTGAAATATATTGTTACAATCGGAACCAACCTTTACATTAGAATCTGAAGATTCATACACTATGGTCCGAGTCGGGGCCATAGTCTTCTTAACCCAAATCTAAGCCCTATCTTTTTTTCTTGAAAAAAGATGTCATAAGATCGGCGCAGTCCTCCTTAAGCACACCAGATAAAACCTGAGTCTTGGGATGGAGGGGAGAAATCCCCCCATAATATGATTGAAAGCCTCGTTTAGGATCATCGGCACCCCAAACCAACCTGCCAAAACGTGCCCATCCAATTGCCCCTGCACACATGTAGCAAGGCTCTACAGTAACATAGAGCGTACATTCCGGGAGCACTCTCCCACCGAGATTTTCCTGAGCAGCTGTTATAGCCATCATTTCAGCATGGGCTGTTACATCTGTAAGACGCTCCGTCTGGTTATGCCCGCGTCCTATGATTCTATCGTTACAGACCACTACTGCACCGACAGGGACCTCATCTTCCGCAAATGCAAGCTCTGCCTCCTTGATGGCCTCCTGCATCCAGTCTTCATCAGTTCGACTCATGAGAAACAGAGTTTTCAGTACATGCCTCGGCTACCTTCTGCATTAGCCAGCGCGGAGTGGAAGTTGCGCCACAAATTCCAATGCTCTCAGCTCCCTCTATCCACGATGGGTCAAGCTCAGTTTCATCGGTTATAAGATACGTCTTCGGATTCATTTCCTTACACTGGGCATAAAGCACCTTCCCGTTGCTGCTCTTTGCCCCGCTCACAAACAGAATGACGTCATGACTGGCTGCAAAATCCCTCATCTTTGGCATTCTGTTTGCAACCTGACGGCATATTGTATCAAACCATTGGAATGATCCACCTTTCTTTCTTGACTTGATTTCAGCCACAATATCCTGAAACCCTTCAATCGACTTTGTTGTCTGGGAGTATAGCCATATATCTCGATCCAGATCAAGATTATCTAAATCCGCTTTATCTTGAATCACAACAGCACTTCCCCCGGTCTGTCCTACAAGCCCATTAACCTCGGCATGACCCGGTTTCCCGTATATTATGATGAGAGGTGCCTTTTCTGAATCCTTTTCAGACGCTGCCGATTTTGAATAAGCATCTTTTATACGTTTCTGAAGCTGAAGCACAACCGGGCAAGTTGCATCAATAATCTCTATGTTATTGCGGCGTGCTGTCTCATAAGTCGACGGCGGCTCACCATGAGCACGAAGAAGGACCTTCACATTGTGTAGTTTGGAGAACTCCTCATGATCAACAGTAATAAGACCTTTCTTACGCAGCCGCTCTACCTCTCCTGCATTATGCACAATGTCTCCAAGACAATAGAGCACTCCGGTGCGCTCAAGCTCCTCCTCTGCCTTACTTATGGCGGTCGTCACACCAAAGCAGAATCCGCTGCCACTGTCGATTTCTATCTTAGTATCTTTAGCCACGGGTCTTTTCTTCAAATAATTTCACAAGAACCTCCATCTGCTCATCCCTGGTAAGATGGTCATTATCGAGTATATATGCATCATCCGCCTTTCTAAGGGGAGACTCCTTTCTGGTGGAGTCTATATGATCACGCTCCTTGATATTTGCGAGCACTGCCTCATAGTCTGAGGGGGTTCCCTTTTCTATAAGTTCTTCATATCTGCGTTGCGCCCTGACCTCAGGACTTGCCTGGACGAAAACTTTCATCTCAGCATCCGGGAAAACTGTGGTCCCTATGTCGCGACCATCCATCACGATTCCCTTGTCGCGGCCATATTGCTGCTGGAGCTCCACAAGATAATGACGGACTTCAGGAATTACTGCGACAGGACTGACCCAGCCGCTCACATCCATGCCTCGAATCTCTTTTTCCACATCCTCTCCGTTGAGCAAGGTATGTTGCGTCTCATCAGGAGCGATTATGAAAGAGATATGTATGTCCGGGAGCGCACTCACCAATGCCTCTGTATTCACACCACTCTCCTTCGATGTCATGCCGTGGCGCAAGGCATAGAGCGTAGTGGCGCGGTACATTGCGCCACTATCTACATATACATATCCCACTTTCTTAGCGAGCTGCTTAGCCATTGTGCTCTTGCCGCTCGAACTAAATCCGTCAATTGCTATGGTGATTTTTTTCATTTTGTCTTTTTGGTTGTCTTCTTGACTTCTGTCTTTTTTACAGTAGTCTTAGAGGTTGTTTTCCTTGATGTCGGCTTTGAAGCGGTCTTTGAAGCTATCTCATTGCCTGATTCCATTTTCTCCCCCTTCGTGGCTGCCGGCTTTCGACCTGGCTTTTGCTTCACCATTCTCAAAACTTGAGCGGTACGGGCCGGAATATACATTTTAAGCCAACCCTTTCCGGCAGGCGAATATAGTGGGTCGGGAGTTGTGAAATGATGCACTGAATCATCAACCAAGCCATGACCTCCAAATTCCGGGGAATCCGAATCGAGAACAACCTCATATTCTCCGGCGGGAGCCAGGAAACCGTAGTCGGCAAATGACTTGTTCGGACTCCAGTTAAACACGAACACGAGATCACCTCTCTTGAAAGCAAGCACTTGATCGTCTTCTTTCTCCCAAAGTTTCTCAACCGGTTTTGCTTGGAAATTATATTGCTTATCCACAATGCCAACCATTGAATTGTCAAAACGGTTGAGATATTTGTATTTCAGATCTTCGCGGTCTACGAGATCCCACTGGCGACGCGCATATTTATAACTCCAGCCATTTCCCTCACGTGGGAAATCGATCCATTCGGGATGACCGAACTCATTGCCCATGAAGTTCAGGTAGCCCCCGTTGATGGTGGCAAGCGTCACAAGACGTATCATCTTGTGCAGTGCCATGCCGCGTTCCACAGTATAATCGTTGTCACCATCCATCATGTGCCAATACATCTCCTTGTCAATCAATCGGAAAATTATGGTCTTATCTCCAACGAGCGCCTGATCATGGCTTTCACAATAAGATATCGTCTTTTCGTCGGCACGCCGGTTTGTAAGTTCCCAATAGATTGAAGTAGGATGCCAGTCTTCATCCTTCTTCTCCTTTATCATCTTGATCCAGTAGTCAGGAATACCCATTGCCATACGATAGTCAAAACCTATACCTCCTGCATCAAACTTAACAGCAAGACCCGGCATTCCACTCATCTCCTCTGCTATGGTGATGGCATGTGGATTCACCTCATGAATAAGTATATTAGCAAGAGTCAGATAAACTATGGCATTTGTATCTTCATTTCCATCGTAATAATCAGGATATCCTCCAAATGCCTTTCCAAGACCATGATCATAATAAAGCATGGAAGTTACGCCATCGAAACGGAAACCGTCAAAGCGATACTCCTCCTGCCAGAACTTGCAGTTGCTGAGAAGGAAATGAAGCACCTCGTTCTTTCCGTAATCGAAGAGCAGGGAATCCCAAGCAGGATGTTCACGGCGGTCGCCCTGATTGAAATATAGGTCGTAGCTTCCGTCGAGGCGTCCGAGGCCTTCAATCTCATTCTTGACTGCGTGGCTATGCACTATGTCCATGATTACAGCTATTCCAAGTTCATGGGCATCGTCTATAAGTCGCTTAAGGTCGTCAGGTGTACCAAAACGACTTGAAGCCGCGTAGAAGCTGCTTACATGATAGCCAAAAGAGCCGTAATAAGGATGTTCCTGAATAGCCATTATCTGAATGGCATTATATCCGTCTGCTGCAATTCTTGGCAGAACCTTCGTGCGGAACTCATCGTAAGACCCAACCTTCTCCTCCTGCTGCGACATACCTATATGGCACTCATAGATAAGGAGCGGCTTTGTGTCGGGAACAAACTTATCAACCTTAAATTTATATGGATTTTCCGGTGCGTACACCTGCGCACTGAAAATCTTGGTGTTCTCATCTTGCACCACACGTGTGGCATAAGCCGGGATGCGCTCTCCTTGTCCTCCGTCCCAAGTCACCAACATCTTGTAAAGATCGCCGTCATGAAGTTTATCGGGAGCAAGGCGTAATTCCCATGTACCGGTTTCAAGCCGGTCAAGCTTATAATCGTCGTTGACTCTCCAGTCGTCGAAAGTGCCGATAAGATGTATCGACGTTGCATTAGGGGCATACTCACGAAACACCCAGCTTCCGTCATTCTCGCGATGAAGGCCGAAATACTTATAGGCATTAGCAAAATCTGAAAGTGAACCTCCTGTGCCGGATGTGATTTCTTTCATCTTTCTTATCACGTCTTCATGTCGCCCTTCGATAGCCGATTCAAATGGTTCGAGCCACGGGTCATTTCTCAGGATTTCAAGTTGTTTTTTCTTGCGGGCCATATATGTGGATTTTTGTTATTTCTTTTGTTCACCTTCCAAATACAAAAGGTGTGTCTATTAATAATAATATTGAAGGCAGTCTATCGGTTGAAAAATCAAGACCTCTTATTTAGAAACGATTTATTTTCTGCAATTGTTGAATTTATCAGGTGAAGAGTTTTCTGATTTCATTTCTGAGGCGCTCCGCATATTCATCATTGCGCTTCATTGCAGATATCACCCCGGCCACATAATCGTCGATATTTGAGAAACCAAGTATTTTCACCACGCAGCTTCCTGTGAACATGGGTTTATGATTAAATACGCGCAGAATTCCCTCATAGTCCCCACCTTTCGCCATTCTGCGGAATTCAGCAACAAGCTGCTGATAGGTTTCGCGAGGCTTAAGTTTTTTTATCAAGCTCTTAATATGAAGTTCCAGTGCCGTGATGCACGTGAACTTGGCATCTATCTTTCTTTCCACATCACGTTTCATTCTGTGGCGAGTATGCTGAAGCGCCTGACTGTCGAGCATAGTCTCAAACTTATGGATAACCTCTTGCCTTACAGCCTTAATGACTTTCTTTGGATTCTTACCCCGTATTTCAGCCATTGTCTCTACAACCCCCGGGGAGAGAAAGATATTTTCTATTTCCGCCACTTCCGGCACAAGGATTTTCTTTGCCCTGAGATACTCCACTTCCTGGTCGCTTCTCCGGTCCCGGTCAACAAGTCCGTAACTTTCAATCCTGTGCATGGATTTTAACGACTGCATTGTGCGTGTTGATTCTATCACCTTATCACAGCTGCCAAGAGGCTTAACAGTGAATTCAGGAAACACAACGCTATATAGCCGGATATCAATGCTGTGCGAGGTATCTCCTTCTGTAAATAGGATAGGCCTGCGGCTCCCCATCATCTGCAGGAAAATCTCATCCGGGAGTTCACCACCGGAGATTATCTGATAGCGCCACGAATGATCAGCTGCATTATAATCTTTAATCCATATCGCAGTGCGCCGAGTCTGACCTGCTGCAAAGTTTGCATCATTTGTGTCGTAGACAAATCTGCAATCCGAACGCAGTCGCTCTATTTGGTCCCACAATATGCCCACTGAGGTAGGATGCAGAAACAATGTGGGGGAATCAACCAGAACCAACGATTGTTGAGGGGCCAAAAGAATGGAAGATATGTAATAAAGAGCAGCCTTCTCCCCTCGGCTCAGATTTTTTATCCCGATACAATCTTCACCCGACCGATTCCTGATTGCAATCTTTCGCCTTACAATCGATATTTCATTACCGGGAAAGGTTGCCTCCCAAATTTTCTTTAGAGATTGGAACCGCTCTTGTTCATCTTCGTTGACAAGTTCTCTCATATAATGAGACAACGTTCCCGAGAGCTTGGCTGGAACTCCGTCAGAAACAGCCGACACTGGATATGAGTCTTCCTCATTGAGCCGCGCTATCTCATGCATGAAAAGCGATTTCCCACTACCGTTGCCTCCCAGCAGAGTGTAAAGTCTCGCCGGGCGCTTGAGCTTATTCGGCATCTGATTGCCTGTGGCATCAGGAGGCAGGATTATCATTTTCATGTCAAGGCTCGTAATTCATGACAAAGCGGAAATACGTGCAATATATTTTCCTATTATGTCAAATTCAAGGTTCACTCTTGTGCCTGCTTCTATTTGGCAGAAATTGGTATGATCGTGCGTATATGGGATTATTGCCACTCTGAAACTGTCCGCCTCGGAATCGCACACTGTCAGGGAAACCCCGTTGACAGTTATAGAACCTTTTTCAACAGTTACGTAACCTTTGGTTGCCAGTTCAGGTCTAAAATCGTATTTGAATGAATAATACCAGCTACCGTCAAGAGGAACTACGTCTGTGCATACGGCAGTCGTATCGACATGCCCTTGCACAATGTGACCGTCAAGACGCCCGTTCATCTTCATAGAGCGCTCCAGATTTACAAGAGATCCGGGTCTCAGATCGCCAAGATTGGATCTATCAAGAGTTTCCTGAACGGCGGTCACTGTGTAGGTATTGTCTGCATTCAGGCTTACCACCGTCAGGCAAACACCGTTATGTGCTACCGACTGATCTATTTTAAGTTCATCAGTGAATGAGCATTTCATTGTCAGATTCACGTTGGAGCCATCTCGTTCTATGCGAACCACTTCGGCAGCCTCTTCTACTATACCGGAGAACATATTTTTTGAATTGTCGGTTATGAATTGCCAGTTATCAGAGTTCTAAAATCTAAATTCATATTATTGAACACTGAAGACTGAAGACTTAATGAATCATTTACCAAAGAGATCTTTCAAGGCATCTATCGCGGCATCGGTAGTACTGCTTCCCGAGGAACTGCCATTTCCTTCTGTTTGCTTTTTGCCGGTTTGCTTCATCTTAAATCCTATGCATATACCGTCATATTGCTTCAGCAACTTATCTGCTGTCGACACCATCTTATTGCCGGAGATCGTAGCGGCAAAAGTCATTATTTTCTTGATTTTATCGGCATCAAACATGACATTTATGGCAGTGGGAGTTTTTTCAATATATGCATTCATGCTTCCAAGACTCATGGTGCCAAGAGCCGTGAATTTCATAGTGAAAACACCTTTGCTTTTGACAGCAAGGGTTCCCTTTAAAGTCACCATTTTAATCTTTAGTGAAAAATTCCCTTGATTATCGACAGTTAGTACGGCTCCGGTCAAGCCGAATTTCTTATAGTAAGGGTCCAGCTGGGATTCTACGGCACCGGCGGCAGCCGATCCTCCGGCTTTTTTAAGGAAATTATCACTCTGGAAAGTCACCGCTGATCCGGTAGAGGTCCATTCCCCTTCAAGGTCGGCGACTGTAAGATCACTTTTTGTAAACACTCCCTCCACAAGACTGCCGAGAGCTCCTCCACCTGCACCAAGGATGTCCTTAAGGTCGGGAGACGGGGTCGGATCAGCAAAAGCGCCGCAAGAACATGAAAGGGCCAAAGCCGCAACTACTATTTTCAGGAATTTTGTTTTATTCATTTTTTCATTGATTTAGAATTCAAATCCAAAGTTAATGAAAAAACTCAAATATTCCAATTTTTTAGCATTTTTTAATTCCGACAACGAATCCCTCCCCTCTAAACGGAAACTAAGACCCCGTCTCATAAAGATTTTAAGAGCCCCGAGGCGGTTTTGGGCGAGTGATTTTCGCGAGTTGAGGATGGAATTCCATTGAGTGAG
>CAYQXG010000107.1:0-8861 GCA_964421525.1 uncultured Sangeribacter sp.
TGATACCGGGATATGTGAAGCTCTCAAACTGCGCAGCCATCACGATATATACAAGAATCACAATCAAGATTCCGAGCATGAGAAGATCGGAGAAAGAATCCTGCTGGTCTTCATAGCTACCCGAAAGTTGGATTGAGATACCGGCCGGAAGATGCATCTGATCGATAAGAATCTCCGCCTGCTCCACTACCTGGCTCATCGGCACACCGTCGACTACTGTGGATACTGTCACAACACGCTCGCGGTCTTTACGCTCAATAGTAGGAGGCGAGAAGGTCTGGACAACCTTACCAAGCTCCTTGATACGCACGAGAGCACCGGTAGGAGTGGTCACAGCAATATTTTCAAGATCTTCGATAGTATTTCTATGTTCCTTATCAAACATCACCTTGATGTCATACTCCTCACCATCTTCACGGAACTGCGATGCAGTGGAACCATTGACACGGTTGCGGAGCATAGTGGCTACAGTTGCAAGGTTAAGTCCGTACAACCCTAATTTTTCACGGTCGAAGACCACCTGATATTCCGGTTGGTAGTCACCGCGTGAGATCATGATGTCGGCTGTTCCCTCAATTCCTGCAAGAGCTTGCTTGAGCATTCTTGCCACAGAGTCAGTCGCAGTGAAATCGTAACCATAAATCTCGAAATCCACAATTGACTGACCGCCCATGCCGGAACCACGTCCACCACCTACATTCACCTGGGCCTTGACAAACTCAGGGAACTGTGTCTTGATATCCTTACGCATCTCTTCTGCAATCTCCTTGATGCCACGCTTACGGTCTTTCTTGTCGTAAAGACTGATATTCATCGAAACGATGTGAGCGCCGTTATCGCTTAGAGATGCAAAAGTATTATCCGACGAAGCCGGGCCAACAGTAAATGAGCTTACCTTAATTTCCGGATATTTGGCTCTCCAAAGAGAATCAAGACGATGTGTGGCATCATATGCCCTCTCAACACGGCTACCGATGGGAAGCTCGAGATTCACGCCAAGTCGGCCGTTATCTTGGGTAGGGAAAAATTCCGTGCCTACAAACTTCATAAGGAAAATAGATCCGGCAAAGATTGCAAGACAAACGATAACAGTCACTGTGCGGTTTGCCACAACTTTATGGAGCACACGCGCATAGAAATCGTCGAAACGGTCGAGTCCACGTTCAATTGGGCCATAAAGCTTGATAAAAAGCTGGCTATGATGATTCACCCTGCGGAGCCACTGAGAACAAAGCATCGGAGTAAGGGAGAGCGCACAGGTTGTAGAAATCACCATCATGATGCAGACCATCCATCCGAGCTGACGGAAAAGCACACCTGTCATGCCGGTCACAAGAGTCAACGGGAAGAACACGGCAATAAGCGTGAGGGTTGATGCAATAACTGAAATTGCCACCTCATTGGTACCATGAACGGCAGCCTGCTTCGGATCTGATCCTCGCTCGATATGGGTCGTCACGTTCTCAAGCACCACAATCGCATCATCGACCACCATACCGATTGATATTGACAACGCAGAAAGTGACACTATATTCAGTGAATTTCCCGTAGCGTAAAGATATATGAACGACGCAATAAGGGAGACAGGGATTGTGATTACGATAATCATAGTCGCCCTCCACCTTCCAAGGAAGAAGAACACCACAAGCATCACGAAGAGAAGTGCATATAGCACTGTTTCTTCAAGAGAAGCAATCGTGTTACGGATATTATCTGATGTATCGACGATTACACCCAGTTTAATATCGGAAGGGAGGTTTTTCTGAAGCTTTGGAAGCATCTTCATCACCTTCTCAGAAATCTGCACAGAGTTTGCACCACTCTGTTTCTGAATGATGATAATTGCACCTTCCTTGCCTTTTACATAAGAATACTGTGTTCTTTCCTCAAATGAGTCATCAACCTGTGCAACATCCTTCAGATATACTATGGAACCATTATATGTGCCCACAGGAATATTCATCAACTCCTGAGTCTCATCAAACTCACCTTCCACTCTCAAATAGAAGGTATTGCTACCCACATCGAAAGCACCACCCGGAATATTGCGGTTTTCACCGGTAATTATGCCGGAAATGCCTTCCACGGTCAGATGATAAGCTTCCAGTTTGTTAGGATCGCAATAGACATGAATCTCACGTTTCGGAGCGCCGGAGATTGAAACCGTTCCGACACCGTCGATACGTGCCAAGGGATTAGCCACACCCTCATCAAGAATCTTATAAAGACCTGCCATACTCTCGTGGGCTTCAACAGAAAGCAGACAGATAGGAATCATGTCGGTAGAGAACTTGAAAATGATAGGATTCTGACAATCATCGGGAAGTGACGATGCAACCATATCAAGTTTGTCGCGCACATCATTCGTAAGATTATCTATGTCGTAACCATATTCAAACTCAAGAGTAATCACAGATGTATTCTCACGGCTATCTGAAGTGATATGTTTCAGATGCTCCACTGAGTTCATCACATTCTCCAGAGGTTTTGTTACATTCTGCTCTATATCCTCGGAACTTGCTCCGGGATAAATGGTAATCACCATAATGGTGTTTGTATCGATATCAGGATAGAGATCGATCGGGAGTTTTGCGAGCGAGAAAAGACCAAGAATCACAACCGTCACGAAACAGAGGGTTGTCATAATCGGACGTTTCACCGCTGATCCATATAAACTCATACTTTATTAAAGTTTAAGGGTTTAATAGTTTAAGCGTTTAGTTTACTTGATCACTTGAACTTTCTTTCCATTGGTAAGCCCGTTCTGTCCGTCAACAATCACTTCTGCATTGTCAGGCACACCACTTATCAATTCATAGGTTGTGCCTATGCGCTGACCGAGTTCCACTTTATTGTAAGACACGGTGCCATCTGAATTCAGCACAAACACATAATGGTCGCCACTGCCCTGCTGCTTGACTACAGCACGGTCAGGAACCACTACGTGCTTAGCGTTGCCAAGGGAAATTGTAGCACGGCCAAACATACCCGGGAGAACCCTACCGTCTGAATTAGGAAGAGTGATTTCCACCCCTACTGTACGGCTGGCAGCATCTACCGTAGGCATCACAAGCGACACGGTGCCCTTAAACACTTCATCACCATAAGTGTTAAAAGTGAGATCAACAGGCATTCCCTTATTGATTTTGGATAGCTCAGATTCATTGACGTTTATGATGACTTTAACAGGATTTATCCGGGCAACTGTCACAACCGGAAGTGCACCGGTCATATCTCCCGGATCATAGTTGCGAGCAGTAACCACGCCATCAATTGGAGAAGTAAGGACAGTATTTTCACGTGCGTTCCTAAGAGTGCGCTCCGCCTGAGCCACACTGTTTTTTGCATTTATAAGTGTAACCTCCATCTGATCAACTGCCTGTTGGGTGCCACCTCCAATCTTCAGAAGTTCAACAGCTCGGTCATAGTTAGTCTGAGCATTCCTCAATGCAGCCTTTGCATTGTCTACAGCGAGTTCATATTGAGTAGTGTTGACATCATCAAGAAGAACAAGCTTCTGACCTTTTCCAACCCTGACACCTTCATCTACATAGATTGCCTTAATGCGATTTGCCATCTGGGCAGATATATTGTTGACAACCTCAGCTTCAACAGATGCAGTGTAAGTTGCAAGCTGATCTACATCCTGCTCAGTCACCTTTAGAGTCTTCACAACCGGAATATCTTCCTTCTCACTCTCATTTTCGGCTTTATCCTTGCCGCATGCACCCAGCGCGAGAGCCATCACCAGGGCAGTGGAAATATATTTATAAGTCTTCATTTTGAGGAATTTACTTGAATAGCACTGTCCCTACCAAGCAGCAGGTCGAGTTCACTTGTTGATATGAGATAATTATAAATGGCCTGCAGATATGAAAGCTGGGCACTTGTATCGGCGAGTTCACTGTCGCGAAGCTCAAGATAAGAAGCTGCACCTATCTGGAAACTTTTCTGCATTATTTCATGAGCTTTCTTAGCCTGTTTCACCCCTTCTTTAGAAGAATCGATCTGCTTCACCTGCTTATTTATGTTGTCTAAAGCAAGATCTACCTGCATGTTAAGGCTATTTATAAGATTCTCACGTTGCAAAGCAAGTTCTTTCTCCTGCACCTGGGCCTGCTTGAGGGCATACCATTTGGTCCCACCGGAAAACACGGGAATCGACAAGCTTAGACCAAGAGATGAATAAGGGGCGAAATCAACATCCTTGAACATCGGGCCGTTGCTAAGCGACAGCCAGTTAAGGTTGAAACTTGCACCCAGAGTTGGAATCCAGCCGAATTTTTTCAAGGTAACGTTCTCCTTTGCCATCTTTTGCTGAAGTTCGAGAGAACGGAGAGATGAGTTGCCATTTAGATTCCGATTCTCAAGAAGATATCCATACATCTCCTTCTGCATGTCTTCCATAGTAATGGTAGGATATAGATTGAGAGCATCATCAATACCCATCAGGACGTTTAGGGACAGCTGGCACTGCTTGACCGAAATATCAGCATCAAGAAGAGACGGCTCAACATTCTTCACCTGCACCTCTGAACGCAAAACGTCATATTCCGAAGCTGTGCCCTGCTCGAACTGCTTCTTATAGACCTCTGCATTATATTTGGCAATATCATAATTCTGCTGAATCACGTTTTTCGAAGCTATGGCGAGCATGAGAGCATAATATGCCTTATTGACTTGATTCACGAGCTCCAACCGGCTTGATCTGGCACTTTCAAGATTCTGGGCTATCTGAGTATCGGAAATTGTAATAGCCTTCCAAAGTGATGGTGCGATAATGGGTAAAGATACGCTGAAACCGGTATTCCATGTGTTGTCGGAACCCATCTTCAGTTTCTGGCTTTGTCCTCCCATATTCATACGTATAGTCTGAAGCTCGATACTCCTCTGATAAGAAAGGGAAAAACCTATCTGTGGAAGGAGATTTCCAATTGTCTCCTTTTTTGAATAGTCCACCCTTTTGACCTCCATATCTGCGATACGTATAGTCGGACTTTGGCTCAATGCAATATCCAGACATTCTTCCCTACTGATAGGCACAGAATCGGGATTGCTGCCTTGCAAGCCGGAAAGAAGCGCTGCAGAGCCTTCATTTTGGGCAAGCACATTGAAACCAACAGAAAGCAAAGCCGCCGCTGCCACCAGCAGCCGATGTTTTCGGGTTGTCATTGTTAAATTTGATTTATAATTAAATGGTTTATTTGCAATCTTTTACCTAAAACATGCTTTCATTTTAGCATCCCGCTGAAAATGAAAGCACAAAGGTAATAAAAAAAAGCCGAAATCCAACATGGAATCGGCATTTTTGACCAATTTATAGGAAATTCTTCCAATATATTACTTACCAAGTTTGACGCGGAGATTTTTCAGCATATCTCTTGTCATTGCATCGAGATCATACTCAGGTTTCCAATCCCATTCCTCACGCGCGCACGAATCGTCAAGACTATCCGGCCAAGAATCAGCAATGTGCTGACGCAATGGATCCAGTTCATATTCCATTTCAAAATCAGGAACATATTCCTTTATTTTGGCATAAATATCTTCCGGACCAAAGCTCATAGAAGCGATATTGAATGAATTACGATGCTTAAGACGAGATGGATCGGCCTCCATAATCTCTACAGCTGCACGCAGAGCATCAGGCATATACATCATATCCATCAGAGTTCCTGGCTTCAGAGGACATTTAAACTTCTCTCCATTCACAGCGGAATAATAAATGTCTACTGCATAGTCAGTGGTTCCGCCACCCGGAGGTGCCACGTAACTTATGATACCGGGAAACCGCACTGAACGAGTGTCGACACCAAATCGGGAAGCATAGTAATCACTGAGCAACTCCCCTGAAACCTTGGTTACGCCATACATAGTGTTAGGACGCTGGATTGTATCCTGTGGAGTCTTGGTATGGGGTGTAGTGTCGCCAAAACTTCCGATGGAGCTTGGAGTGAACACAGCACAGTTCTTCTCTCGTGCCACCTCAAGAACATTAAAAAGTCCACCCACTCCAATTTTCCAGGCAAGCTGAGGACGAGCCTCTGCAACTGCACTCAGCAACGCGGCAAGGTTATAGATAGTGTCTACCTTATAGCGGTCTACGGTATCTGCAATCATCTGCGGATTAGTGATGTCGACTATTGCAGATGGTCCGGATTCAAGAAGTGCTCCTTTAGGCTCGGCTCCGGGAATATACCCGGCAACCACGTTGCCTTCAGGATAGAGACCTCTGAGTTTCATGGTCAGCTCACATCCTATCTGGCCGGTGCTGCCTATGACAAGTATATTTTTCATTCTGATTCAGGTTTGTTAGATACTAAAATCATTATCCATGGTCGCTCCACAGCAAGGTGAAGGTTTTTCAACTGCAAATTTACATCAAATTTTTCAAAATTCATATAATACCACGCTATTTTTTTGGAAAAATGCTTTTATTTTTCAAACCATAAAATAGCATTTGGGTATATGAAGATTTTTTAGTATCTTTGCCGATTGAAACAACTATTAAGCATAGAAACACTATTTTTTCGTCTGATATGATTTCAAAGATAGAAGAACTGAAAAGCGAGATTTCCACCCTTCAAGCCTCAACAGCAGAAGCCGTGGAGCAGCTTCGCATAAAATATCTGAGTAAGAAAGGTGAAATTTCATCTTTGATGAATGAATTTCGCACGGTTCCTGCTGAACAAAAACGTGAATTGGGCCAAAAGCTCAATGAGCTAAAGAACATAGCAACAGAAAAGCTCGCCTCGCTTAAGGAGTCGCTTGCTGCAAATGCAGATAAGGAGAAAGCAAACATTGATTTGACAAGAACAGAGTCTCCCCTGCCCTTAGGCACACGCCATCCCCTCTCGCTTGTGAAAAACGAAATCATAAACATCTTTGGCAACATGGGCTTCACCATTGCAGAGGGTCCGGAAATCGAGGATGACTGGCATGTGTTCAGTTCACTCAACTTCCCGGCTGACCACCCAGCCCGCGACATGCAGGATACATTCTTCATTGAGCGCGACGGCAAGGACGACATACTGCTTCGTACCCACACATCAAGTGTGCAGACCCGCACAATGGAACACACTCAGCCTCCCATTAGAATCGTTTGCCCGGGTCGCGTCTATCGCAACGAGGCAATCTCAGCTCGCGCTCATTGCTTCTTCCACCAAGTGGAAGGTCTTTATATAGACAAAAACGTAAGCTTTGCCGACCTGAAGCAGGTGCTTCTTGAATTTGCACAACAGATGTTTGGCGCCGAGACCAAGATACGTCTACGTCCCAGCTACTTCCCATTCACCGAACCAAGTGCCGAGATGGACATCAGCTGCGGTATATGCGGAGGCAAAGGCTGTGCAATGTGCAAAGGCACGGGATGGGTAGAGATTCTGGGATGCGGAATGGTAGACCCCAACGTATTGAAATCTTGCGGAATTGATCCGGAAATCTATTCAGGTTATGCATTCGGCATGGGCGTTGAACGCATAGCTAACTTGAAGTATCTTGTCAAGGACCTGCGACTTTTTAGCGAGAACGACGTCAGATTCCTCGACGAATTTGTAGCTGCGCACTGATAGAATAATTTATAATTTTATCTAATGAGGAAAGCTGAAAGATACGACCGGATAATGTCAACTTTTGAGGAGGTCATGCCGGATCCTAAAACAGAACTGCATTATGACTCTCCGTTTCATCTGCTATTGGCAGTGATTCTATCGGCCCAATGCACCGACAAGCGTGTCAACATGGTCACACCGGCACTGTTCGAGGCTTATCCTGATCCCGAATCTCTTGCAGCTGCAACAGAAGAGGAAGTCTTTCCTTATATAAAAAGCGTAACCTACCCCAACAATAAGACGCGTCATCTCCTTAAAGCTGCGCGTATGCTTGTAGATGAGTTCAATTCTGAAATGCCGCAAGACATCGACAACCTTATGAAGCTTCCGGGAGTTGGCAGAAAGACAGCAAACGTCATGCTTGCGGTAGTTTGGGGTAAAGCTGCAATGGCCGTCGACACCCACGTGTTTCGTGTGTGCAACCGTATCGGCTTCACCAAAGACTCCCCTAATCCGCTTGCAACGGAAAAGGAACTTGTAAAGAACATCCCAGGCGAAATTTTGCCCAAGGCCCACCATTGGCTTATACTTCACGGCAGATATGTCTGCACGGCACGTAATCCCAAATGCAATGAATGTGCTATTGCTGACTGGTGCGCAACTCACGAAAAGAATCTCAGGCAGGATTGAAAAGTGCATGCAGCTGATCGAATCTCTCCAATGATGAGGCACCGAACTTTGCCATTGAAGCCCTCACACGATCAAGAGGTTTCTCAGCAGTAGGATTGCCCGACTTGCTGAAGAATTTATCTGCATAGCAAATCAATTTCTCCTCAAAAGACTCAGGAAGAAAATCTTCATGCGGAAGCGGCAAACCCGTTTCCGCTATTTCTTTTGCCGTCAGACCGGAACCGGTGTGTCGTTCACAGACACGAGCTATAGCTGGAAATCCGGCATCTCTCATCAGCTCCCCTCCTATCACGCCATGACGTATATATGGTTCAGACCCAATGCAATGAATTGACGGTGCATTGCATTTGAAAATGCCCACGTCATGAAGCATTGCAGCATCACGGACAAAATTCAAGTCCACATCTATTCCGGACTGACCGGCAACCGAAAGAGCCTTCTGTGCAACCATTTCAGAATGGGTCAGAAGCAAATCGAGGAGGGCACTGCCCTCCTCGTAATACTTGTTTAGAATAAATGCATAATTAACAGTGTTTGAGCCAAAGCAAGTCATAATGCACAATTCATAATTAGACCCCGTCTCATAAGATTTGAGAGGCCCCGGGGAAGCTGGGTTGGGAT
>CAYQXG010000108.1:0-8838 GCA_964421525.1 uncultured Sangeribacter sp.
CACCTGGTTTGGGACCAGGTGGTCGCAGGTTCGAATCCTGTCACCCCGACAAAATATTAACAAGTATTCAGCGAAAGCTGGATACTTGTTTTATTTTTATGAAGATGTTTAGACCATGGTCTAAACATCTTCATTTTCGGGAAAAGTGAAGTCTAATATTTTTTGCGCTACATCCAAGGCGCCGAATTTACTTTTTACTGATTCCTTCATGCGGTGCAGAAGATCGAAGTTGTCACAATTTCTGTAGGCCCACACAATACCCTCAGCAATCATGCCGGCCCTTATGGAAGGCGAATCATTCCAAGGAGCAAGCCATCCGGTCTTATGATTGTCTATTATGTCGCGTTGTCCGCCATGATCTATTGCAACAGGTATGCATCCATAAGCTTGACCTTCAATAAGAGTGCCGGGAAGAGTTTCAAAATCTGATGTAGAGACAACAATGTCGCAGCTTTCATAGGCTTTCTTGATCTCGGCAGCCCCTTTTAGTATGCCGAGGTGGACGTGTGGAATAGCAAAATTTCTGAGGCTGTCGATATGCTTGAAAGAACCGAATGTGACTAATTCAAGGTCTGCTGCCACTTCAGGATATGAACTTTTCAATACATCGAGAGCCTTTTTCAGTACCGGAAGACCTTTTATGGGGTCATCGATCCTTGCCGCTCCAAAAATTATTCTTACAGATCCATGCCTTTTCCCTTTTCTGTTGCGAATCTCACTCTCATCAGTGATTGAAAATGGATTGGGAATAACAGCCACCTCCATGTCCTTCATGAGCTTGCTTTCCTTGGCCTTGAGAGATAACCAGGTGCTGACTGCCACAAATTTAATTTTTTGTCCGCTGTATAGTCTCTTTTTGAGTTCCCATGTACGATGAGAGATGTCGTTGTGGTCAGCTTTTTTGTCAAGCAACGGACAATCTCCACACTCTCTAATGAAACCGGTACATTCCCCGGCATGATGGCATATTCCTGTCATGTTCCACATATCGTGCATAATCCAGACAATCGGTATGTTAAGAGAACATAATTTCCTAATACCCTTGAAGCTGAGCATCCCTTGATTCACCCATCCAAGAAAAATCGCGTCTGCATCTTCTACCCATGGATGCTGCCATATCGGGAGACCGTCGGAAGCAGTGTCGATCTTAAACAAAGATTTGCGGTCAAATCCATTTTTCCAGTAGATTTTAAGCCGTTCTTTCAAAAAAGTGAACTGGATTTTTCTAAGAGGAGCACAAGTATGGACGAATTCAGATTTGCTCATTTTCTCGCAAACGAGCATGCGGGCATCCATTCCAAGTTGCCTCAGTGCTTCAACAAGGCGATAAGTGACTATAGCTGCACCGCCTCTAAGATCGCTTTTACTTATGAAGGTGAGCTTTAAATTCTTTTCCATTTCTCAAAACGGTATTTTTTATCCTCACCTTCGACAAACCATTCGGAGGCATCTTCAACCGACCAACCATCGCGATATTCCGGAAACCAAGCATCGACTCCGGGAGGGACTACAGCATCGACGTTTGTGATGAATAGCTCAGTAGCCAAAGGTAGAAATTTTGAATAAATCTCGGCTCCGCCTATGATGAACGGAGTTGCTTCTCCACTGCAAGCGCGGATCGCTTCTTCAATAGAAGATACGACCGTGGCCCCTTCTGCTGAATTAATGGTGCGTGAAAGAACGATGTTCTTTCGTCCCGGCAGCGGACGTTTGGGGAGAGACTCCCACGTTTTTCTTCCCATAATGACAGGATGTCCTGAAGTGATTTTCTTGAAGTTCTTTAGGTCGGCAGAGATATGCCAGACCAGGTCGCCGTTTACACCTAATTCGAGATTAGGACCAACGGCAGCAATCATGGCTATGTCCATCTTCTTGTTCATACGCTTACAGTTCCTTTAATAGTTGGCCATGGATCATATCCCTCAAGAGAGAAATCTTCATATTTGAAATCAAAAATGTCTTTGACCTCTGGATTTAGTTTCATTATCGGCAAATTGCGGGGTTCTCTTGAGAGCTGCAATTCAACTTGCTCAAGATGATTTAGATAAATGTGAGCGTCGCCGATAGTATGGATGAATTCACCCGGCTTGAGTCCACATACCTGAGCTATCATCATAGTAAGAAGAGAGTATGAGGCAATATTAAAAGGAACACCCAGAAAGCAGTCTGCGCTTCTTTGATAAAGCTGAAGCGAAAGTTTGCCGTCGCATACATACATCTGGAAGAAAGCGTGGCAAGGAGGGAGATTCATATTGTCGATATCGGCTACATTCCATGCACTCACGATGATTCGTCTTGAATCCGGATTATTTTTGATTGTTTCGATTGCCTGCTTGATCTGGTCAATATGTCCTCCGTTATAGTCAGGCCATGAACGCCATTGAAATCCATATATATGTCCGAGGTCTCCATCCGGATCTGCCCATTCATTCCAGATTCTTACGCCATGCTCCTGTAGATACTTCACATTTGTGTCACCTTTTAAAAACCACAAGAGTTCATATATAATGCTCTTGAGATGAGTTTTCTTAGTGGTGACGAGAGGAAATCCCTCAGAAAGATTGAAACGCATCTGATAACCGAACGTTGAAATAGTGCCGGTGCCGGTGCGGTCTTCTTTCCGATGACCATTTTCCTTGATATGGTGTAGTAGCTCTAAATATTGCTTCATCGATAATTTGGAATTGGTAATTTAGATTTTTAAATTGATCCTGAATATCGGGATATATCTTAAACGTCTACAAAACTATGCTAATTATGAGGTTCTAAAAGGGGTGTCTGTCGGTTGCGTCCTTTGTTGAGTTGGAATCTTATGGCATCGTTGGGGCATACTGCTGTGCAATCGAAGCATCTGACGCAACGAGAATTATCAACAAACCTCTGACTGACCTTTATGCACTTGGATGAGCATACATCCTCGCACTTCATGCAACTTATGCATTTATCAGGGTCAATGGCTATGTGCATAAGAGTCTGTGAATGCAAGCAACCTAAAGCTGTGCCGACAGGACAGACTGATGTGCAGAACCCTTTGCCATATTTGCATGCCCAGATAAGGATGGCAACTAATGATATCATTCCTACGATGGCTCCTATGGTGACTGAAATGCCAACCGATTGCCATGTTTCAGCTACATCAGCAGGCCTCACAGCAGAAGCTGCATTTCGCATTATATTCCACGGTTCCACGACAAAAGCCACGACAAAAGCCCCCATGATAAGGGATACTATGTAGGCAAGCAGAATTGGATAGCGAATCTTCTTAGACTCCTCAAATCTAAAAGTGAAATTACTGTTAAGTTTTCTTCTGCTCCAGATCACAATGTCTTGCAATGTTCCAACAGGACAGACAGTTGCGCAGTAGATTCTTCCGAACAGTATGGTCGCAATAATCCAGACAACTGTGGCTCCAAGGCAAGACTGGATTGCAGAAGGGATAATCTGAGCTTTTTCAGAGATAATAGCGTAGACGGGAGCGCTTGTGCCGAGCACCAGCCAAAGCAGAGATGCGAAAAGCATCACCAAAGCCAGCACTATTCGGAAACTACGCATTCATTTTAAAGATTAAAGGGTTTGATGTTTAATAGTTCAAATGTTTAATCGTTTAGGAAGATATCAGCGTTTTTTGCCCGCTGCTTTCTGCTGCTGACGCATCATTTCTTGCTGTTGTTTCTGCATCTCCTCAAGGCGTGCCATCCAACCTGATTTCTTTTTGGGTTTCTTTGCGTTTTCCTTCATTACGCGACGCACATCCTCTTCCTTTACGAACCACTTACGGATAGCATAAGTCTGCAGGATAGTGATGAGCAGAGAAAGGAAGTAGTAGTAGCTCAATCCGGCAGCATAGTTGTTGAAGAAGACGAGGAACATAAGCGGCATCAGGTACATCATCCATTTCATACCGGGCATACTGTTGCTTTGACCTTGCATTGTGCTGCGGGTATAGATGATGTTGGTGGCAGTCATAAGAAGACAGAACAACGAGATATGATTGCCGAAATATTCAGTCACGAGGGGTATGTTGGCGCTCCATGAAATAATGGCATCCGGCGCAGCAAGGTCATGAGCCCAAAGGAAAGACTGTCCACGTAGTTCTATACAGTTGGGGAAGAATGAGAACATTGCGAATAGGATCGGCATCTGGAGCAGCATAGGGAGACACCCCGACATCGGGTTGGCGCCTGCCTTACTGTAGAGTGCCATAGTCTTCTGTTGCCTTGTCATGGCATTTTCGTTGCCCGGATATTTTTCATTGATTTCCTTAATATCCGGAGCAAGGATACGCATCTTGGCTTGGCTGACGTAGCTCTTGTAGGTAAGAGGGAACAGTACAAGTTTCAAAAGGATTGTTAGAACGAGTATCACAATGCCATAGTTCCAGCCGAATCCACCGAGGAAGTTGAAAACCGGAATGACAATTAGTGTATTGATCCAACGGAAAATAGGCCAACCAAGCGGGATGAGCTTAGTGAGCTTCAGATTCTCATCCTCGTAGGTGCTCTTGTCGATTTTATTGAGCAGAGGATAAAGGTTCGGACCTATGTAGAAATTAAAACCAGCCGGATTAGCAGTATTCCAGTCATAATCATTAACTTCGGCATCTGCCGTGAGAGACTTAAGGAATACGCTTCCTTTCAGTACCTCACTGTTGAAATCTGCTGAATTGAAGTTTTTATCTGAAATCAAAACAGAAGAGAAAAACTGGTTTTTGAAGGCAATCCACTTTAATTTCTGCTGGCGTTCCTTAGTTTTGTTTTGGCTTTCGCTCATTTCTTCAACGGAACCACCAAGGAACTTATATGCAAGACGGGAGTTGCGTTCTTCAAACATGCGGCCTTTTTCTTGACGATGGATATCCTGATGCCAGTTTACGCCAAGTTTACGGACGTTGCTCTGAACAATCGGAGCCATGTTCTTCTGCACCACTTCCATTTTAACCATGTAGCTTTCACCCTTAGGAAGAGTGTAGCGAATACCCCAGAAAGCATCGGCTGATAGATTTAAAGTCATTAGCACAGTAGTGTCGTTTTCCACCTTAGGCGTGAAGTAAAGGTCGGAAGTAGCTATTTCCTGAGGAAGAGGAAGGGTGAAGCTCATCTGATTGGATTCCTTGTCGAACATCACCACCTTTTTCTTTACTTTCTTTGTCTCGTCTGGGTCGTATTCGGTATCGTATTTTTTTAGTTCAGCGCGAGAAATCATTCCACCTTTAGATGACAAAGATAGCTTCAGGGCTTCGTTTTCGAGAGTGACAGATTTATCTTCTCCAGAAAGGAAGGATGCAAAACGCCCATATCTACCAATAGAGTTTGAGAGGCTTCTGACCTTATCGAGGGCGGCAGTATGTTCAGCAGCAGACATAGCGGTCATATTGCTGGCTGATATATCTCTCCAATCTAACGCCTTCCCGTTGACAGTTACAGAACCAAAAATAGAGTCGCCCACTACGGCAAGCTTGACACCATCTGTATTAATTTCTACAGCGGTAGAGCCATTGTCCGCAACAATGGGAGAGCCGTTTGTCAGGATGTTTTTAGTCAGCCATTCGCGTTCTGTGTCAGTAAAAATAGCTGCTTGAGTCTGGTTATCTTTTGGGGATTCGACCTGTTGTGATTGCTGTTGCTCCTCTACAGTGGCAGGATCAGGGGTTGTGAACCACATGAAACCGAAAAATACGAGGGCCATCAGCACGAGGCCATAGACTGTGTTCTTATCCATTATGGGGCGGTATAAGTTTAATATTATTATTGTAGAATTATGTAGAATTGTCTGCTTGCTTATGAATACTGCCGGTGCAAAGCAATTCAAGATGCAAAATTAATCTTTTTTTTGTAAGTTTGCAAGTAAAATCCAAGTTTTAAGGTTTTACTCGTGTGAGTTAGAATAATACTTCGGACTTCGTCCTCAGCACAGTATAGCTGAATATGAGAGATGAATAGAAGGTGGACGGCGATGTATGGGCCCCAAGGTCTCGTGAGAATTCGGGTTCAGGGGGGCTTAATATCGGATAGTGATGGAAAAGGAAAGCAGCCTTCCTGTGGGGGAAGGCTGCTTTTGTTATTTAGGGCCGGACCAGAGAGTCCGGGACTGTGGATTATTTAAAGCGACGGTTGCCCTGGAGTGCGGGGCCTGCTGCTGCGTCAACTGCTGCTTTCTTGCTGAGTGAGCGCTTGAGGATTGCATAGGCAACCGGAGCGGCACAGAAGAGTGAGCAGAATGTGCCGACGATTACACCGTAGATCATTGCAAATGTGAATGAGCGGATTGTGTCACCACCGAGGAAGAAGATGCAGAGAAGCACCAGAAGGGTGGAGAACGATGTCATGATTGTACGGGTAAGAGTGGTGTTGAGCGATTTGTTGAAGGTGACATAACGATCTTCCTTAGGATATACTTTCATCATCTCACGTATACGGTCGAATACCACCACTGTGTCGTTGATCTGATAACCGATGATTGTCAGCACTGCAGCGATAAATGCCTGGTCGATCTCCATAGAGAATGGCAGGAATCCCCAGCAGAGTGAGTAGAAACCGATGATAAGGAAAGCAGTGAGAGCAACAGCACAAACAGCACCAACAGAGAATGCTATGTTGCGGAAGCGGAGAAGAATGTAAAGGAACATACAGAGCACAGCGATGCTGACTGCCCAATAAGCGTCACGCTTCATGTCGTCTGCTACAGAAGGTCCTACTTTCTGAATTGAAATTATACCGTGGCTTTCATCTGACACAGAGAATGCGTTTTGATCCATCACCTTTCCTTGTGCATTGGTGAGTTCAGGCTGCAGACCCTTATAAAGAAGGTCGGTAATTTCATTTTCAACACCTTCGGTTTCGTCATTGATTTTATAGTTGGTAGAGATACGAACTTTAGTATTGTCGTCAATTGATATAACGCCTACACTGACAGTCTTGTCGTTAGCAGCTTCCTGAAGTTGACCAAGAAGACGTTCCTGGATATCAGAAGGAACTACGTCTTTTTCAAACTGCACCACATAGTTGCGACCACCGGAGAAGTCGATGCCCTGATTCATTCCGCGAACCACGAGAGAGACAACAGAGATAAGGATTAGTATACCCCATACGAGCATCGCAGCCTTGGTTTTTCCAAGGAAGTTGATTTTAGTGTTGGTGAACAGGTTGCGGCTGATGCTTGTGTCGAAAGTCATGTTAGCGCAACGTCCGTTTGCAGTGATGATATCGAATGCAATGCGAGTCAAGAATACTGCGGTGAAGAATGAGCAGACAAGACCGATGATGAGTGTAGTCGCAAAGCCTTTGATAGGACCGCTACCAAAGATAAGGAGGATAACACCTGTGATGACAGATGTAAGGTTCGAGTCAAAGATAGCTGAGAATGCGTTGCTGTAGCCTTCAGAAATAGCCTGACGGAGTTTCTTGCCGCTCTTGAGCTCTTCTTTGGTGCGCTCGAAGATAAGCACGTTGGCATCGACAGCCATACCGAGTGCGAGCACGATACCGGCGATACCGGAAAGAGTAAGCACTGCCTGGAGAGAAGCGAGGATTCCGAGAGTGAAGTAGAGGTTAAGCATGAGGCCCACGTTGGCAACAAGACCCGGAATCACACCATAGATGGCGATCATGAAGATCATTAGGAGTACGAGTGCCACGATGAAGGAAATAAATCCTTGCTGAATAGCCTCAGCACCAAGGCTCGGACCAATCACGTTGTTGCTGACAACATCCACCTTAGCGCTCATCTTACCAGACTTCAGCACGTTGGCAAGGTCGTTAGCCTCTTCAGGGGTGAAATTGCCTGTGATCTCGGAGCTACCGCCAGTGATCTCATTGTTGACATTCGGGAATGAATAAACGTGTTCGTCAAGCACAATGGCAATCGGGCGACCGATATTGCTGCGTGTGATAGTAGCCCATTCGCGAGCACCACGGTCGTTCATGCGCATGTTGACAGTATTGCCACGCATGTTGTCGTATTCAGAAGATGCGCTTGTGACAGCATCACCCTGAAGAGCAGGTTCACCCTTAAGGGCAATGAGCTGCCAGTATGGAGTGGTCTTGTATTCACCGTTGCCCTTAGGAATAGGATTGCCCTGAGCATCGGCAAGAGGAACCTCTACAGCCTTAACTTCCCAAGCAGCGTGGAAATCGCTTGGCAGCTTTTGTTTTGCAAGCGGAGAATCCAGAATAGAGTCTACAAGGTTGCGGTTTGCCGGAGCAACAAAGCCGATTACAGGGCTTCCGCTACGCTGTGCACCTCCGAGAAGCTGGATGAGATTGAGATGGTTTACGGTGTCTTGTGCAGCATAAGCCATCGCAAAATTGTTGAGGTCAGACGCAATCTCATTATAATTGTACACTTCAAAGAACTCAAGGTTTGCACTTGATTTCAGCAGTTCAGTTACACGTTCAGGTTCCTTAACACCAGGGAGCTCAAGAAGGATTTGACCTTTCTTATCCTGAAGTTTCTGAATGTTAGGGGCTACCACACCAAATTGGTCGATACGTGTGCGGAAGATATTGAAAGCTGCATCTACCTGGCTGTCAACCTGCTTATTGAGTGCTTCAGTCACGTCGCTGTTGGAAGAGCTGCTCTTGATCTGACCCATGAATTCTCCTTCGCGAGTGAACAGCGAAGCCATGGTGCCGGGCTGGAAATAAGAGGCGAATTTATTGATAAAATCCTTATCAGAGGTCTTAGCACCAGCAGCCTTAGCCTTCTCAATAGCGGCATTGATTTCCTTGAGCTGCTGTTCTCCAGCGGCATATTGGCGGAGGATATCCGGCACCGAGATCTCGAGGACCACGTTCATGCCACCCTTAAGGTCGAGGCCGAGGCCGATTTCCATCTGGCGCA
>CAYQXG010000109.1:0-8665 GCA_964421525.1 uncultured Sangeribacter sp.
GTTAAACCTTGTAACGCCGATGGTACTGCGAAAGCGGGAGAGTAGGTAATCGCCATCTTATGAAGGACACGCAGTAAAATGCGTGTCCTTTTTTTATGTTTATATGATAAGTTATGAAGAAGATTGGAATTTTTGGATTGATGGCTTTTGGAGCTGTAATGACAGGTTGTATGACAAACAATGAACCAGCTGGCCCGGTCATTGAACCTCCTGCCTACGACAGCGAATCGCTGGTTGTGGTGAATGCCGGCGCATACACTTATTCAAATGCATCCATTACGCTTTGGAATGAAAAAAATGGTGCGAGCAATGAAGTATTCTTCAAAGCAAATGACTTTAAACTTGGCGATACAGCTCAGTCTGCAACTGTTTTTGGCGATCAAACATGGATAGTAGTCAATAATTCCAATGTTATTTTTGTGGTCGACAACAACACCTTTAAAGAAGTTGGCAGAATAGATGATAATCTCACAAGCCCTCGTTATATTCATTTCGTGTCGGATGACACTGCTTATGTAACTCAGATGTACAGTAACCAGATTGCTGTGATAAATCCTAAAACTTACACAGTCACCGGATATATCAATATTCCTCTTAAGGAGGGTGTGATTGGAAATGGTGGCTCTGAGGAAATGGTGCAAATCGGCAGCAATGTTTACGTGAATCTCTGGAGCTATGACAACCGTATAATCAAGATTGATGCAAAGACAAATAATGTGGTCGGCGAGATAAAAGTTGGATTGCAGCCTTATTCAATAGCTATGGACTATAACAACAATCTGTGGGTATTGAGCGACGGAGGAGGATGGGCAGATAATCCAATAGGTTATGAAAGCCCAATGCTCGTGTGCCTTAACTTGAATTCATTAAATCAAAAGAATACTTTGCGTTTACCACTTGGTGATTCAGTGTCTAAGTTAGCGAGAAATTTCGACGGAAGTAAACTGTATTTTATCCAGAATCATTATAATGCAGACGGAACTTTCACAAGCCAGATAGTCGAAGTAGATACATTGGAAGAGCATTCCTGGTCGAGAATATTGGTAAGTTCAACCGACAAGATGTTCTATTCACTGACGGTATCTCCATTGACAGGTGATATTTTTGCGGCAGATGCTGTGGATTATAGTCAGGCCGGAGTGATTTATCGTTATTCTTCAGAAGGAAATTTGCTGTCGAGCTTTACAGCCGGCGTTATTCCCACCTCTTATGCCTGGATATTGAAGAAGTAATTATATTAGACTTTTATGCGATTCGTTAAGATGCATGGATGCGGCAATGATTATGTCTATATCGATTGCCGTGAAGGAATTCCTGAGAATATAAGTGAGTTGGCCGTAAGGTTGAGCGACAGACATAAAGGCATAGGGGGAGACGGGATTATCTTGATATGCAGTTCAGATAAGGCTGACTTCATGATGAGAATCTTCAATGCCGATGGTTCGGAAGGGATGATGTGTGGCAATGGAATCAGGTGTGTTGCCAAATTTGTCTTCGACAAAGGCATGACAGATAAGAAACATCTCGAAATCGACACATTGTCCGGAGTGAAGTATATCACCATTGCTGAGGATGCCAAACCCGGAGATGAAAGGATCTTTGTCTCTGTAGACATGGGTAAGCCGGAAGTGGAGACCTTGAATGAGACGATAACACTGCCGGACGGAAATATTCTTGAAGGGAGTGTAGTTTCGATGGGCAATCCTCATTTTGTGTGTCTGACGGATGGTGGCATAACAGACGGGATGGTACTCGGACTTGGACCACAGGCTGAAAAGCACGATCGCTTTCCTGACAGGTCGAATATCGAGTTCGCACGTGTAGTTGGCAAGGATGAGTTGGAAATGCGAGTCTGGGAGCGCGGAAGCGGTGAGACCATGGCATGTGGCACAGGTGCGTGTGCAACAGCCGTGGCTGCTATGGAGAAGGGTCTGACCGACAAAGCGGTGACTGTGCATCTGCGAGGAGGCGATCTTCAGATTTCACTTGATAGCAGAGGACATGTGATGATGGAGGGGGAAGCCGTTACAGTCTTTGAAGGCGATGTACACATCAAATGATTATCTATAGAATAAATGCAAAAACAGAGATGCCATCCGGTATCTCTGTTTTCTTTATTTTTCATTAGAATGAGAATTGAGCCATAATTCCAATGCGTTCAGCACGACGTTGCTGGCCACTCCAGTTTCTTCGTACACCTGTGTCAAACTCCAAAGCAGCCTGAATGCGTGGAGTCAGATTCCAGAAGACATTAGCTGTGAAGATATTGCCAAATCTATATTCCGATGCCTCTCTGGGATTACGGGGAAAGTATCTGCTGTCGGAATATGATATCGATGCGAATAGATTTGGACGGAAGTTATATTGCGCTCCAATGCACCAACCTAAAGAGAATGGGGCATACATATCTGTCTGGTTGCCGGGAGCCGGGAAGAGATCGTAATTGCCGACCTGAAGATCCCCGGTGGTGCTTTCATGTCCTTCTCCACAGTTAAATGTTCCATAAAGAGTGACAGGAGATATGGGATGCACGATGGTGGAAAGCTGAATGCCCCATCCGAATTTACTGTGACGTTTGTGACTTAATAGATCTTCGTAAGGTAAAGAACGTGCAATTCCTGCAAGTCTTACGTGTTCGCTTTTGCCCCAGGCATATTGAAGGAATGCAGCAAAGTCCGGCATAGTCTGGTTTGCTGTGCCGATCTTCCCGGCAACTGTTGAAACTGCAGCGTTCTTTGGAAGTTCAACAGATCCTGCTACTGTCCAACGACTATTATATGTATTCATCCATCTTATAAGAATGGAAGTGGGTGATATCTTGTTTGCCGGGCCATTTGCGTCTACTGTTGGTGGTTCTGCAGCCGGGTCTGAGAAAGTAGATGAAGCATAGCCGAACGTGACATTGTTTAACTGTGCGTAGGCTTTTTTCAGATGGAAGTCAGTGCCTCCGTAGCCATTGAAGTTGGCTTCAATATACAGTTGATAGTTTCCAAAAGTCTTGTTCTTTCCAATGACACGAAAAAAGAGTGTAGAACCAGCCGGAGTTGCCCCAAGCTTACTGTTTTTGCCAGGATCCTTGACCATCGGTATTAGATAAGGGGTAAAACTGTTGGCGGGAATTGCAGCGTCAATATCGTACCAACCTCTTATTCTAACGCAACCACCTATGCCCATGGCGAGGTCGGCGTCTCTGCTCATAAATAGAAAATAGGGAGCCGCAGGATCAGAAAAACTCTGGAATTGATCGTAGAAGAAGTTTTCCACGAGATCTCTTATCGAGTCCTGATGCTGCTGAGTGATGCTCTGAGGTCGCCCGTCGATATAGATTATCTTGTGATCATTTAGCAACGCTTCCTTCTGTGCGTCTACGAGTGAGTTTGCGCGCAGCGGTTTCGGTGCTTCTGTAGCCAAAGACAAATCAATAGAGGGAGCCTGCACGGAATCCATTGTCTGAGTGACTTGCTGAGCCTTTCGAGGCGGAGCAGAAAAAGACATTGAGCGATGATGATCCTGTGCGGAAGCCGACATTGCTGTGAATGTGAGCAAAAAAGCATAAATGGCAGTGTTTTTCATTTTGGAATCGTGTTAAGGAATGCATACGGCATTCCACCTATTGGAAGATTAACCTCAAAACCTATGAAAAAGTTCAAATATATGTTAAAATAAAGTAATGATAATGTAAAACCGTATCCGGAGCTCTCCTGATTAGATTTTGGTTATCTTAAAAACAAAATAAAGAGAGTATAAATTTGGAAAATAGGGGGAAAAAAGATAATTTTGTAAAATAAATGCAATAATCTATGAATAAAGATGGGTTGAAACATTCTGTTGCGTTTATCATTGCGGTTGTAGTTGGTGCCGTGGCTCTTGCCAAGGTGCCGGAGGTGTGTCTGAAAGAAGTGGGAGAAGGATATGCCGCTACTTCTGTCAACACGGCAGTTTTCCGTGGCAGCTCACTCGCAACCCACGGCGATACCCAATATGTCAGCTACTACGACGGGGATGGAAATGTAGTTCTTGGCAAAAGGGCACTTGGCGAAAAGGAATGGATATTACATAAGACTCAGTATAAGGGCAATATAAGGGATGCACACAATGTCATAAGCATAGGTGTGGATGGAGATGGATTCCTGCATGTCTCTTTTGATCACCATGGTCATCCTTTGCGTTATGCGCGGGCTGTTGCACCCGGCAGTCTTGAGCTTGGAGAACTTCAGCCCATGACCGGTGCGGATGAAAAAGACGTGACTTATCCTGAATTCTATACAATGCCGAATGGCGACATGATATTTGCCTATCGTTCCGGTGCGTCCGGACGAGGAAATCTTGTGCTAAACCGATATTCCACTAAAGACAAGCAATGGTCTCGCATCCATGATGTTCTGATCGATGGGGAGGGGAACCGTAATGCATATTGGCAGATGCATGTAGATTCAGATGGAATAATACATTTGTCTTGGGTGTGGCGCGAGACCTGGCTTGTAGAAACTAACCATGACCTTTGTTATGCCCGCTCGAAAGACGGAGGTGTGACATGGCAGCGGAGCGATGGCTCCGACTATCAGTTGCCAATAACAATGGCTACGGCAGAAATTGCATGGCCTATTCCACAGAACTCTGAACTTATCAACCAGACAGGCATGACTGCTGATGCAGAAGGAAATCCTTTTATTGCTACATATTGGCGCGATGCCGGAAGCAATGTGCCGCAGTATCGACTTGTATGGCATGATGGCAAGAAGTGGCAGATGAGCACAGTGGGGAAAAGATCAACGCCTTTTTCCCTTTCAGGCGGTGGCACGAAGATGATACCGATTGCACGTCCGAAGATTGTCTCCGATGGAAAAAAAGCCTGTTACATATTCCGTGATGAGGAAAGGGGAAGCAAGGTCAGTATAGCATATACTCCGGAATTGGGCAAGAAGGATTGGACAGTGACGGATGCTACAGATTTTTCGGTAGATGCATGGGAACCTTCCCACGACTTGAACCTATGGAACAACCGCCAACAGCTCCACGTGTTCGTGCAGCCGAGCCATCAGGGCGACGGAGAGAAAGTTGCAGAGGCTGTCGACCGGATTGCGAAAATATATGTTCTTGAAATTGAAATGTGATGAATATGAATGCCAGACCACTTATATCAATCATAACTGTCACCTACAATGCGTCGGCAACCCTTCCGCTCACTATGCAATCCGTAGCAGAGCAGACATTCTCTGACTTTGAACATCTAATCATAGACGGAGCTTCTTCCGACGATACCATTCTGATAGCACGCCAGATGGGAATAAAAGGAGTCCGGATAATAAGTGAGCCTGACAACGGCCTTTATGATGCTATGAACAAGGGGTTGAGGATGGCAAGGGGAAGCTATGTGCTTTTCCTTAATTCGGGCGACAGGTTTCATGCGGAAGACACTTTGGCTAAATATGCGGCTGCAATCGACAAAAAAAGACCGGACATCATTTATGGAGATACAGATATAGTAGATGCTGACGGAAAGAAGTTAGGTGCCCGTCATCTTTCCGCTCCGGACATACTTACAGTCGACAGCTTCAGCAAAGGAATGCTGATTTGTCATCAGGCATTCATGGCCAAGAAGGAGATTGCTCCTTTTTTTGATACCGATTATAGGTTTTCATCTGATTACGACTGGACCATACGTTGCATAAAGGCATCTCGTCCGGGTGCGAGAGTGAATCTTCGGTGCGTGACTATCGACTATCTTGCTGACGGAATGACCGACCGGAACAAGAAAGCTTCCCTCATTGAAAGATTCAAGATAATGGCATGTCATTATGGTGGTATGAAAGCGGTTTTGTCGCATCTGAGCTTTATTCCGAGGGCTATTCGGAGGGGAAAACTTTAATTGCTTAATGGTTTCTAAATTAGAGAACAATACAATATTAAATATAAATAGAATGAAAAAATTCGTAACTATGACGGCATCGGCTTTGATAGCCGCTACAACAATGGCAGCTATGGCAGATCAGAATCCGTTCCTGGCGCCTTACACTGCAAAGTATGAGATTCCTCCTTTCGAGCAGATCAAGACTTCAGACTTTATTCCGGCAATCAAGGCGGGTATAGAGCAGCAGGAGGAAAACCTTCAGAATATCTTGCGTGTGAGATCGACACCCGACTTTGAAAACACTATCCTTCCGTTGGAAAACCTTTCTCCAATTCTGGAAAGGGTCTTGGCTGTGTTTGATCATTACGACAGCTGCATGAAGACCCCGGAATTCGACGCAATGGCAGAGGAGGCTATTCCCTTGCTTAATGATGCTCGTAATAAAGTCATGCTCAATCAGCAACTTTTCGACCGTATCAAGTCTATCTATGATATGCGCGACAAGATGGGTCTGACTCCTGTTCAAAAGCGTCTTGTGGAGAAATACTACCGTCAGTTTGCCGAGCAGGGGGCAGCACTTCCCGAGGATAAAAAAGAGCAGCTTGTGAAGATCAATGATGAACTATCAAAGCTGTTCATCCAGTTTAACAAGAATTTGCTTACTGCAACAAATGAATTTTTTGTGACAGTCTATGACAAGGAAGATCTTGCCGGACTTCCTGATAATGTAGTAGCGGCTGCCGCCGAAGAAGCAACTGCCCGCGGACTCGACGGCCTTTGGGTTTTCACGCTTCGTGCCCCAAGCCGTCTGCCTGTGCTGGAGTCTGCCGACAACCGCGGTTTGCGTGAGGCAATCTACAAGGGATATACCAGTCTTGCCAGCTATGGTGAGAATAGTAACTACCCCGTAATTGAGAAGATCGTAAAACTTAGGAATGAGAAAGCTAAGTTGATGGGCTTTGATAATTTCGCTCAGATGATGACTTCGAAGGTAATGGCCAAGACTCCCGAAGCTGCAGAATCATTGCTTCTTCAGGTGTTTGAGCCGGCTGTGAACCGCTCTCATGAAGAAGTTGCCGACATGCAGGCCTATGTTGATGCCAATGGCGGCGGTTTCAAGATTGCTCCTTGGGACTATTACTATTATGCAGGAAAAGTGAAAGAACAAAAATTCGGTCTCAGCGATTCCGAGATCCAGCCTTACTTCTCACTTGAAAATGTGAGAAATGGCCTGTTCTATTGTGCCGAAAAACTTTATGGCATCAAGATGGTTGAAATGCCGGATGCTCCAAAGTATATGGATGAAGTGACAGTCTATGATGTTCAGGATGCCAAGACAGGCGAGCACATCTCTGTTTTCATGACCGATTATTTCCCGCGTTCCACCAAAGTGCAGGGTGCCTGGATGGAGCAGATGCAGTCTGCCGGCACTTACGAGGATGGAGTTGTGAAGCGTCCGATTGTCTACAATGTATGCAACTTCTCGCGTCCTGCCGGTGATGTGCCCGCCTTGTTGACTCTTGACGAAGTCGAGACAATGTTCCATGAGTTTGGCCATGCACTTCAGGGTATGCTCGGGCGTTCCCAGTATAAAACACTTGCCGGAACCAATGTGGATCGTGATGCGGTGGAATTGCCATCACAGATTAATGAGCATTGGGCTTTTGAACCGGAAGTGATGCGCTATTATGCAAAGCATTACAAGACAGGTGAACCTATCAGCGAGGAAATGATACAGAAGATACAGGATGCCTCCAAGTTCAATCAGGGATTCATTGCCACAGAACTTGCGGGAGCCGCACTTCTTGACCTTGCATGGGGAAAGAATGACGGTCAGAATGTGGATGTTCCGGCATTTGAGGCAGAGTTCGCTGAAAAGGTAGGGATGCCTGAGGAGATAACATATCGTTATCGTTCACCTTATTTCAAGCATATATTCGGAAGTGACGGCTATGCATCCGGATATTACACATATCTATGGGCACAGGTGCTTGAGGCAGATGCCTGGGAGATGTTCAAGCAGAAAGGTATCTTCGACAAGAAAACTGCGGAAAGTTTCAAGAAAAACATTCTTGAGGCTGGCGACGACAAAGATGCTTCTGACTTATTCAAGACATTCCGCGGACATAATCCTGATGCAAGGGCTTTGCTTCGCTTGCGAGGTTTTGAAAGTGACCCCAAGGAATCTAAGGATATAAAAGTTTATAAGTCTAAAGACTAAAAGTTTATAAGTCTAAAGACTAAAAGTAATGTATATTGCTCCCGGCTGATGATATATCGGTCGGGAGTTGCTTTTTTGAAGTCGATGAATGATACCGGTGTTGTTTAGACCGTGTCTAAATTAGAGGCTCTGACGGCAATTTAGGGGCAGAATGTTTGGTGGATTGACGTTTTAGGTTTAAATTTGCATTGAATAATCAACCTGATAACGATTATAAAAACAAATAAACCTTTTAAAGAACAACTATTATGGCTTATGTAATTGGCGACAACTGCGTCGCATGTGGCACTTGCCAGAGCGTATGCCCCACCGATTCTATCACAGAGGGCGATATCTACCACATCAATCCGGACACCTGCATCGATTGCGGCAGCTGCGCACAGGTTTGCCCGAGCGACGCTATCTCTGAAGGCTAATCGGCTTGATGAGCAAAGGCATCAAAGGCTCTTCCCAAATGGAAAGAGCCTTTTCTGTTATGTATCTTGTTTATCAGCAGATATCGGTATGCTATAGTATTTTAAGAGCTATAGCAGCGCATGCTTCAGCGTCCACCGTTGAGAGGGGTTGTGTATATTTAATTTTTGTCATATCTT
>CAYQXG010000110.1:0-8412 GCA_964421525.1 uncultured Sangeribacter sp.
ATTTTATGAAAGGGAAGTTCGCTGCTGCGGCCTTCCCTTTTTATTTTTTTTAACACTTATTCGGCCAATATATCAAATATTATTCCTATATTTGTAAGACCGAATTAGACCCTCAACATGAACGACAATACATACCGGGATTTCAGTCCCGAAGAAGAAAACGAAATAGACCTTGCCTACGATGCCCTGCTCCGTTCTTATGTGGAGAGCAGGCACCGAAAGAAGGTTGATCTCATTGGCAATGCATTCCGATTCGCACGCGAGGCGCATCAAGGACGCAGGAGAAACGATGGCAGTCCCTACATTCTGCATGCGCTTGCCGTGGCAATGATCTGCAGCCATGAGCTCGGGCTCGGCTCCACGAGTATTGTTTGTGCCCTGCTTCATGACATTGCCGAACACTCAGATAAAAGCATATCCGACATAGAGGCAAATTTCGGACGCCAGATTTCTTCGATTGTGGCTGGAATCACCAAACTATCTGGTGGCATTTTTGATCATGCTGCAGAGACCCAGGCTCAGAAACTGCGAGACATGATGATGTCGATGAGCACCGACGTGAGGGTCATACTCGTAAAGATGGCAGACCGGATGCACAACCTGAGAAATCTTTCTACCCAGCGTGATGAACGCCGGCACAGGGTAGCCCGGGAATCGCTCTATGTCTACGCCCCGCTCGCCGAGCGTCTCGGTCTCTTCAAACTAAAAAGCGAATTTGAGGATCTGGCTTTCCGAAATGAACATCCCGACGATTATGATATGCTCAGTCACAAACTGAAACAGACATCAGAGGAACGCCAGAAGATCATAGATGAGATAGTTGCTCCGCTCCGGCACCAGCTCTCACTTGAGAGAATCGACTGCGAAATAAAAGCCCGGGTTAAAAGCGTCTATTCCATTTTCAGGAAAATGCAGAAGAAGGAAATTCCCTTTGAGGAAGTTTTCGACATATATGCAGTCAGGGTAATCTATGAGAACGACGATGATGATCAGGAAGAAGACATAGCCCGCAGAATTGCCGGAATCATTGCTGAAAACCATGAGGTTCATCCCGATCGGACCCGCGACTGGCTGCGCACACCAAAAGACAACGGATATAGGGCGCTTCACCTGACGCTCCGTGGCGACGACGGCCGCTGGACAGAGGTTCAGATCAGAAGCCGCAAGATGGATGACATTGCCGAATTGGGTTATGCAGCTCATTGGAAATATAAAGACGGGGTGCAGACCGATACCGAACGCCTTGATAAACTTGTCAATTCCGTTAAGGAGATTCTTGCCAACCCCGAGCCAAACGCGCTCGACTTTCTTGATTCGCTTCGGTTCAACATATTTGCGGAGAAAATATATGTATTCAATGCAGCCGGGGATCTTGTAGGCCTGCCATCAGGCGCGACTGTACTCGATCTGGCTTATGCCATAGATGAAGGAACAGGGAACTCCTGCACCGGAGGCAAGATAGATTCCCGCCGGGTTGAACGCAGCCACACCCTGGAGAGCGGAGACTACGTTGAGATTATAACAGACAACGATATTACACCTGAAGAAAGTTGGCTCGCATCGTGCGTTACGGCACATGCTCGCAACATAATCAAGTCAAGACTATGAAAGTTAAAGACCTTATATCGAATGCTTCAATTCTAAAAATCGCAGTGGCACTCACGGCGTCTGTCATTGTGTTGCTGCTCCTGATGAGAAGCGACCATCAGAATTTCAGTTATGAACTCAACCAGCCATGGCGCTATCCGCTGCTGACTGCCGAATTCGACACCCCTGTGATGCGAGATTCCGTCTCAGCCCAACTTATGCGCGACAGCATAGACAGGGATTTCGTACCTTTCGTGATCCGCGACTCCCGCATTTCGGCGCGCAGTGTAGACCGATTCGTTAAGATAGCCAGCAATTATGTGAGTTCAGACGAGGCAGCCTTTCTGGGTAGGAAGTTATCTGAGGTCTATGCTCGCGGAGTGGTCAGTACAGAACTTTACGATAAGATTCATTCTTTCTCGCAGTCTACACTGAGGGTCAACGACGAATCGGAAGACATGAATGCCGTCAGGGTGATTGACGCCTCCGCCATGCTTTCACCAAGTATGGCCTACAAAGCTGTCGACTCAGCTTATGTGGCAACAAAATCCACGCCCAAGAACGATGTACACCTAAGCGCTGACGTGGCAAAGGCACTGAGCGCGAGCCTGACACCCAACATTGTGATCGATTCCATATCAGACTCAAGGTTCCGCGACCAGGAATACCTCAATGTCAACTCAGCACTCGGAGTGATAAAGAAGGGGCAGAGAATTGTTGACCGTGGCGACATAATTGATGCACAGATCTACACTAACCTCAACAATTACATCGACATGCTCGACAAGACACAATCGAAAACCATGTCGAAAAAGTTTTTCACAACAGCACAGGCTCTCTACATCCTGATGCTATTCACTCTTCTCTATCTTTTCCTCGCGCTTTATAGGAAAGAGATCTTTGAGGATTTCAAGACAGTGATATTCATTGTCTCCCTCATCACTTTCTTTGTAGTGATTGCAATAGAATCGGCGGAGGTCTTCGTCAATGGCCTCTACCTTGTGCCGTTTGCCGGAGTGCCATTGATCATATCGGTCTTCACAGATGCCCGGACTGCAATTTTTTCGTTGCTCATCTGTGTGCTCATGACCGCTCTCGCCGCCCCATTCCAATTCCAATTTGTAGTGATACAGCTGATTGTTGGTATAAGCGCAACCTACAGCATACATCATCTTGCAAGGAGGAGCCAGCTCTTGCGCACGGCACTCATCACATTTTTCCTCTACAACATCAGCTATGCCATGATGCTGTTGCTTTCAGAAGGCACAATCACATCATTCTCATGGCGCATGATGGGCGTATTCGGCATCAACAGCGTGCTCCTGTCGTTTGCTTATCTCCTCATCCTTGTGGTAGAGAGAATGTTTGGGTTCACCTCCACCGTCACCCTCGTGGAACTTAGCGACATCAACAGCCCAATTCTACGCCACCTTGCAGAAGTGGCACCAGGCACATTCCAGCATTCCATGCAGGTGTCGACGCTTGCAGCGGAGGCTGCCCGTGCAATCGGAGCCAACACTACACTTATCCGAACGGGTGCTCTCTATCATGACATAGGGAAAAGTGAATCGCCAATCTTCTTCACTGAAAATCAACACGGAGTGAATCCACATGCCGGACTTGACCCCACCACCAGCGCCCGCAAGATCATCAGCCATGTCACCGATGGCATTGCAATTGCATCGCGAGAGAAACTGCCGCAGGTGATCAAAGACTTCATAGCAGAGCATCATGGAAAGGGTGTGACAAAGTATTTCTACAATACTGCTGTCAACAACAGCCCTGATGGGAAGGTCGACAAGACTCTCTATCAGTATCCCGGACCGAATCCCCATACCAAGGAGACCACCATACTTATGATGGCAGATGCCGTGGAAGCTGCATCAAGAAGCCTTAAAGACTACAGTCCGGATGCAATCAATGCCCTTGTAGACAAAATCATCGACTCCCAGATGGCAGATGGCTTATATAATGAATCCCCGATAAATTTCAAGGATATCAACGTGATAAAAGACACCTTCAAGAAACGTCTCGCCACTATCTATCACTCAAGGATAGAATATCCTGAAATTCAAAAGAGGGAAACCGCCGACCAACAACAAAATCAATAATATTTACGTTTAATATTATAGGGGTATACTGTAATAATCCCGCTTGAAAATGGAATCGACTTTGGAACCAAAAGCAAACAATAATAAAAATCTGATTTCTGCAAAATCGCGACGAGGGGCCACAACATGGCTCAGCATTGTTGTGCTAATTCTGCTTATGGCGTGTGCCATGCCTTCCGACTTAGGTGCGGCCCGCAAGAAAACATCAAAGGCAAGGACCACAGCCACAACCAAAAAGAAGACATCGACAAGCAAGAAAAAAAGACGTACCACAAAAAGAAGATCCTCAACATCTTCACGTGGTGCAAACTGGGCATTGACGGCAGCGGATGTCAATCCGGATTCCAAGAGTCCTGAGGTGAAGGCTAAGAAAAGCTCAAAGAGGCAGGTGACTGTGGAGCGTCCCGACCTGGAGGCAATACGTGTAGCCACACTCGACCCCAACAACAAGATGTATTTCCCTAACCTGATGAAGAAATTCAACCGCAACGACACCACCATGACAGCTGATGAATTCCGACATCTTTATCTGGGATATATGTTTCAGGAAGACTACGACCCTTACCGGGAGTCGCCCTACTCAAGCGTGACAGACAGCTACCGCAACAAGACCTCCCATACAAAGGAAGAGATCGACACCATTCGCAAGTATGCAGAGCTCACCTTGCTCGACAACCCTTTCGACTTGAGGCAGATGTCGTTTCTTGTCCACGTTCTCAAAGAGCGCAGGAAAGACATGAGCGCAAAAGTATGGGAATACAGGCTTGAACACCTTCTTGGCGCCATCAAGAGCACCGGGACAGGCGAGAACGAGGAGAATGCATGGTTTGTCATCTATCCGGCACATGAATACGACATGGTGCAATTGATGGGCTATCATGCAGTGGATGCAGATTTCATAGAGCCGGGATTTGACTATCTTATGGTGGAACCGGAAGATGAAACAGCCAAACGTCTGCGCGACAAGGTGCAACCCGGATTCTATTTCGATGTGCGCCAGATTCACCAGCAATATGAATTGAAACATCCGGAAGATGCTGAAGAAGAAGATAGCGAGGCTACTGAATCAGACGAGGACCCCGATGATGTGCCGGCAGAGGGAAACCCCGATGAAATTCCAGCTGATTAATTTGGAATTGGACTTAAGGCCGGAGCTTTTAAGGTGTCAGGTGTCAGGTGTCAGGCTTCAGCTTGGTAGGACAGTCTTGAGTCTTCAGTCTTCAGTCTTAAGAGAACGGAAAACGTAAAATTTAAAAACTGAAAACTAAAAATATGGAAGAAAATAAAGAAATAATAGGCGATGGCAAGTTTGTAGCATTTGCCTATACCGTAAAGGATGCCGATAGCGGTGAAATCCTTTTTGAAGCAAAACCATCAGCACCTGATGTTATGGTCTATGGCGTGAGCCAGGAAGTGATACCCGGTCTTTTGGCAACTATCAAAGGCCTTTCCAAGGGGGATCGATTCTCCGTTACGCTTCCGCCGGAAGTAGCATTCGGAAACAGGAATGAGGAGTATGTGCAGCAGGTGCCCGTTGAAGCTTTCATGCGCGATGGCAAAATGGCTGTTGAAGTTAAGGAAGGCTCCATGCTCGACATGATGACAAACACCGGCGACATAGTGACCGGAATGATTAAGAAAGTGACACCGGAATTCATTGAGATGGATTTTAACCATCCATTTGCAGGAAAGACAGTTGACTTTGAAGGAGAGATTGTCGAGGTGCGCGATGCTACAGAAGATGAGCTTCATCCAAAGCACGGATGCGGATGCTGCCACCATGGTGATAATAAAGAAGGCAACTGCGGTGACAGCTGCGGTTGCGGTGAATGCGGAGGAGGATGCCACTAAATCCAGCAAACAATGAGATTCCGGAGGAAATTCTCCGGGTTAAGCAACGCCTTTCCATCATAGGCGACTCTCCGGCTCTAATTGAGGCAATCAAGAGGGCTGTGATGGTCGCCCCTATCGATTTGTCGGTGCTTGTAACCGGTCCGTCCGGATCCGGAAAGGAGTTTTTCCCAAAAATAATACACCAATTCGGAGCCAGGAAGCATAAGAAATATATCGCTGTCAACTGTGGTGCCATCCCGGAAGGGACCATAGATAGCGAGCTTTTCGGGCATGAGAAAGGCTCTTTCACCGGAGCCTTGTCAGCAAGAAAAGGATATTTCGAGGAGGCTGACGGGGGCACCATATTCCTTGATGAAGTGGCGGAGCTCCCGCTGACCACACAGGCACGTCTTCTTCGTGTGCTTGAAACCGGAGAGTTCCTGAAAGTAGGCAGCAGCACAGTGCAGACTACAGACATCAGGATTGTAGCGGCGACTAATGTGGATCTCATCCAGGCTGTTGCAGAAGGTAGGTTCCGTGAAGACCTCTACTATCGACTGTCGACGGTTGTGATTTCTGTTCCACCTCTCCACGACAGAGGAGACGACATCATCCTTCTGGCACGTAAGTTTGCAGCCGACTTCTCCGAGAAATACATGACTAAACCGATAACTTTCAGTGAAGACGCCAAACGAGCCATGATGCTTTATAATTGGCCCGGTAATGTGCGCCAACTGAAAAACGTGATCGACCAGCTTGCCCTGTTTGATTCAGGCACAGAAATCTCCCGCCACCAGATGCTCGAGGCATTGCCTATCAATCGTGACCCTCAGGCCACACCTATGATAGCACCGGCTCCCGACAACAGCTACGAAGCAGAGCGGAAGATGCTTTGGCAAATGCTCTTTGCCTTGCGCGAAGACATTTCCCTGCTAAGGCAACAGCTCAACGACAAATATGGCGAGGATGACAGGAAAGGTAAAGGATTGCCGGATGTAAGGGCACTAATGGCATCTAATCAGGATTCTGCCGAATATGTAGGGAATCCCCTCGATCAGTCGGAACGCCGGGTGATTGAAGAGACTCTCGCCCGGCACGACGGCAACAAGAAGCAAGCTGCCGAGGAATTGCAGATATCGCTGCGCACCTTATACAGGAAAATGCAGGATCTCGGCATCTCCTGACGAAATAACATTGAATATGAGAAGTTTCATTACATATCTTGCAAGTGCGGTAGCAGCCATCATTCTGTTGGCAGGATGCACCATAAGCTATAAATTTAATGGATCCGCACTTAACTACGACATCTACAAGACGATTCACGTTTCGGAGTTCCCTATAAGGGCTGCCCTTGTCTATGCCCCGTTGCAACAGACTTTTGAAAACAAGCTTCTCAATACAATCACCCGCCAGACACGGCTCCAGGAAGTAAATGGCAATTCCGACCTTGAGATGTCGGGTGAAATTACAGGCTACTCCCTCTCCCCGCAGGCAGTCGGCACCGACGCTTATGCAACCGAGACACGTCTCACCATTACAGTTAAGGTGAAATATACAGATCATAAGAACTCTGCTAATGATGTCGAGCAGAGCTTCTCTGCCTACAGGCAATTTGACAGTTCATATATGCTTACAGATGTGCAGGATGGTCTTTGTGAAGAAATTTGTGATGAACTGGTGGAACTTATTTTCAATGCCACCCTTGGAAACTGGTAATTACAGCTATGTCAGAAGTAAACAACAAGGAAAACAGATTTGCATATTATATCATTCCCGATATTGAGGCACTTGCAACGGAAAAGGATCCGGCAAAGCTAAGGGAACATCGCCGACGGATCGCTGCAAATATCGGCGACCAGGATGCCCTCCGCGCTATCTTAGGCGATGCAACGGAGGATTTCCACGATTTCTATGGCACTGAAGAAGCTCCGCAACTCAGCACTGCAGATACTATAGATTCCTTCATCGAGAAATTCGGCAAGCAGGAACATCTTGCCAATCCGGAAGATGACCAACCCATTCCCGTTGATCCTCCGGCATTAGATTATGCAGCGATAATTGAAGAGGAACTCCCTCCTCAGGAAGATGCCTCCAATAGAAGTTTCAACGGAACCTTAGACATTATCGACACTTTTCTTGCGCGGCAACCGTTGCCAAGAGTAAAACCGAAAAAAGACCCGAAAGAGGCGGAAAAGCCCTCCCTGACGGAGAGTTTTGCCAAAATTTTGATAAAAAATGGCAATTATCGGCGTGCTTTGGAAATTATTACCGAAATAAGTTTGAAAAATCCAGAAAAAAGTATTTACTTTGCAGACCAAATACGATTCTTGAAGAAAGTGATTTCTCTGGAGTCGCAATAATTGTGTAATTATAAATCAAAGTGAGATGACCGCCAAGCGATTCCCACACTAAACAAACTAAATAACCATGTATATTTTTCTTTGCATTCTTATCGTGATTGCAGCCCTGCTGCTCATCGGTGCTGTCCTCATTCAGAAATCTAAAGGCGGCGGCCTGGCTTCTGACTATAGCCAGGGCAACCAGTATATGGGCTACCGCAAGACAACAGACTTCATCGAGAAGGCAACCTGGAGCCTTGCTATCTTCATTTGTGTGGTAAGCATCTGCGCTTCTTTTGCCATCAAGACTCCTGTTACACGCTCAGGTATGGCTCCGGCACCCGCAGCAACCACTACTCCTGCTGCCGCTCCTACAAGCGCTGCACCGGCTACCCAGACTCCGGCTCCTGCAGCAGAAACACCTGCAGCTCCTGCAGCTGAGACACCCGCAAACTAAGACCCCGTCTCATAAAGATTTTAAGAGCCGCGGGGCGGTTTTGGGCGAGTGATTTTCGCGAGTTGAGGAAGGAATGATGCGGGCA
>CAYQXG010000111.1:0-8247 GCA_964421525.1 uncultured Sangeribacter sp.
CCGGGTAAGGGAATCATACTCTTATAGTATTTTTAAATGAAAGAGCCGTGATTAAGACCCCGTCTCATAAGATTTGAGAGGCCCCGCTTCCTCAACTCGCGCACTCGCCCAAAACCGCCCCGGGGCTCTTAAAATCTTTATGAGACGGGGTCTAAGATGCGAGGAAAAGTATTAGTAACTGCGCCACAATCACTCGCATGAACATTGTCAATGGATATACCGTAGAATATGCAACTGCCGGTGCATCGTTGTTAGCAACTTTATTAGCATAGGCCAGTGCGGGGGGATCAGTGTAGCTTCCGCTTAACATTCCAATTATGGAGAGATAGTTCATCTTATATTTCCAGCGCGCAATAATACCCATCACAAGCAAAGGTATGAGCGTTATGATAAGTCCGTAGAATACCCATAGAGCACCTCTCACGTTGAAAACAGTAGCTGCGAAATCCTTACCTGCCGCAATACCTACAGATGCAAGGAAAAGACATATACCGATCTCCCTAAGAAGCATGTTTGCCGATGAATTAGTGTAAGTGACAAGATGGAACTTCGTACCGTAAGCGCTAATCAGGATCGCTACAACAAGGGGACCTCCTGCCAGACCGAGCTTCATGGGTACCGACATGCCGGGTAGGAAAAATGGGATACTACCAACTATTATGCCAAGGAATATTCCAACGAACATAGTAAACAGATTCGGCTCATTAAGACTCTTAAGTGAGTTTCCGAGACGAGCCCCAAGGCGTTCTATGTCGGCCGGCTTGCCAACAACTGTGAGTCGGTCGCCGATCTGTAGACGTAGGTTGGCAGTGGCCAGAAGATCTACACCGGCGCGGTTCACACGTGTCACATTGAGTTTGTAGCCCATTCGGAGACGAAGACTTCCAAGCTTGACACCATTGTATTCTGTTTTGGTCACAAGGATTTTCTTAGATACAACAGGACCTTGAACCATTTCCCATTTCTTCTCAATTTTTGGTCCGATAAATCTGTTGAAGGTCTCTTCATCCTGAGCCGAGCAAACGAGCAAGACAAGATCGCCCATCTCAAGAGTATCGTCGGAAGTTGGAATCTGCACAGTTCCATCAGGTTTCTCTATTCGGGAAATTACGAAATTGGCATTGATGATAGTATGAATCTTACGAATGTCAAGGCCTGCCATCAGTTCATTAGTGACTTTGAAAGTAACCACATGAGGGGCAAGCTGTGAATCTTTAGTGTCGTTTTCTACTTCCTCAATCTCTTTCTTGACGTCAATTCTGAAAAATACTTTGATAAGTATCAGGGATAAGATGATGCCTACAACTCCAAGTGGGTATGCAGCTGCATATCCCATCGACATGTCTTGTGAAACAGTGCTTGCATTTTCGTTGATTTGAAGCACTGTCTGCTGGGCAGCACCAAGACCGGGAGTATTGGTGACCGCACCACTCATGATACCGACCATTTCAGGCAGAGAGGTCATTCCAGATGCTCCTCCTTGTATGTAATATATCGCAATGGCGATAACCGCATTAAGAAGTACACCGGTGACAGCCAGCATATTCATTTTTACTCCACCCTCCTTGAAGGATGAGAAAAAGCCGGGACCCACTTGCATACCAATTGAGAAAATAAATAGTATCAAGCCGAAATCTCGTAGAAAGTGAAGTATATCTTGATGCACGGTATATCCGAAATGCCCCAGAAGAATACCTACAAAAAGGACAAGTGTGACACCGAGAGAAATGCCGAACACCTTGATTTTTCCAAGATATATTCCGGCAAAAATTATAAAGCTATATAGCATTACCGCCGAGGCAAGTGAATTGTTGCCTGGAGATAACAGTTCAATCAACCATTCCATCTATGGTGATAATATTAGAATCTAAAAAATAAAAGCTAAAGAAACTCATATTTAAGCCAAGGCAGTTGGGATTCTTATCGGAATCCCAACTGCCTTATGTCTTATTCGTATTCTATGAGATCCTGGTTGGTAGCAACCACATCTCCGTTCTTGACGAGAACTTGCTTCACTATGCCGTCGAGTTCTGATTCAAGGTCATTTTCCATCTTCATGGCTTCGTAAACAAGCACTTTTTGTCCGACTTTAACTTTATCGCCGGGTTTCACATCTATTTCAATGATTGTTCCACCCATTGGCGCTTTCATAGTAGGACCTGTTATTGGATCATAAGGAGAGTTTGCCTCTTCTTCTGCTTTCGCCGCAGCGGCTGCCTCAGCAACATTAGCATCATACTCTGCCTTGCGCTTGTTTTTTAGGAAGCCTGTGGCAACTGCAGGCAGAAGTTCAAGGAGAAGATATTCCTCATCGTTCTGTGCGAGCTTAACTCCACCAAATTCTTCAAGAACTGGATTCTCCGGCTCTTTGAACTGGCTTACATCATAAGGTTTCTCTTCAGGACTGCCTGTGATCTGTTCGCGGAAGGCAGGGTCGATTTCAACCGGTGTCTTGCCATATTCACCTTTTACGAGGCCGACAAATTGATTGTTCTTATTGGAATAGTCAGGTGCTCCTTTACGGCGGTCGAGAGCAAGAGCAACAGCCTGTGATCCCACAATCTGGCTTGTCGGGGTCACGAGAGGCACGAGACCTGCATCGCGACGAACCTTCGGGATTAGAGCCATGGCTTCGTCAAGTACATCCTCAGCCTTCAGTGCGCGTAAGTTTGCAACCATGTTTGAATACATGCCACCAGGAACCTCGGCGTTCTTTACAAGCTCATTTGGTTTCGGGAAACCAAAGTAAGCTTCGATTCTATGGCAAGCATCAAGAAGTTCCTCTTCGCGGTTGTTGGTAGCGGCATCGATTGCACGGTCGAACTCAGCATTGATCTCAGCCGGCATAGTAGCATAAGCCTCATCGAAGTCTTTCGGCCATTTGTCTTTGTTGAGGTCAAATGCAGCGAGGCTTTGGCGTGCTTCGACAAGACCCTTGCGAATCTTGGCAACAGCCTCCATGTTGACTTCAAGTTCTATACCGAGTTTCTGGCAGAAGATCCATATAAGCTCAATAGCAGGAGCAGCAGAACCACCGCCAAACCACCATATATTGGTGTCGACAATGTCAACCCCTTTGATGATACCGGTAAGAACAGATGCAAGTCCATAGCCCGGAGTGCAGTGAGTGTGGAAATCAACAGGAACTGTCAAAGCTTGTTTCAACTTAGGCATAAGGCTGAAGATTCGACTTGGGTTAACAAGTCCTGCCATATCCTTAAGTGTGATCATCTTAGCTCCAATACGTTCCATTTCTTTTGCCTTTTCCACGAAATATTCATCAGTGAAAATCTTTTCTGGTGTTTCCGGTTCATCGTCACCACCAAACAGACGTGCAAAGAATCCTTTTTTCTTAGGCTCCTTCGGTTCTTCCTTCGGGTCGACAGTGTAGCAGACTGCAGCATCAGCGATTCCACCAAGCTCGTTGATCATCTTGATTGAATCCTTGATATTGTTGATGTCGTTGAGAGCATCGAAAATTCGCATCACATTCAATCCATTTTTGATGGCTTCCTTATAAAATCCCTCAAGAACGCTGTTGGGATAAGGCACGTATCCGAATAGATTGCGGCCACGCGAGAGTGCACTCAAAAGAGAAATGCCCTTCATATATTCAGAGCAAGTGCGGAGACGATCCCAAGGACTTTCTCCGAGATAACGCATCACTGAGTCGGGAACTGCCCCTCCCCATACTTCCATAATATAGAACTTTGCATCCTGATAAAGTGGAAGTAATTTGTCGATGTTCTCCTGCTTTAGGCGAGTAGCAAACAGCGATTGCTGTCCGTCGCGAAGAGTCAGGTCTCTTACTTTTAGCGTCTTTGCCATAGATATAAATTTATGGGTTATTTAGTTTGATATATTTCTCAGTCAAATATTCCGGCTACAGATTCTGCCTGGATTTCTTCTTCACCATCATCCATTATCTCTCCAGCACATGCATCGAATGATGAGGGGAAGTCAAATCTTGTCTCCTGACTGTAAGGGAGTCGTTTGTCTGAATATACTTTCTGCATGTATAGACCGTAGATCGGCAATGCCGCTCTTGCGCCCTGTCCAAGAGCCATAGTGTTGAAATGGATGTATCGTTCATCACCACCAACCCAAACTCCGGTCACCAAATCTGGAGTGAAGCCCATGAACCAGCTGTCGGAGTTGGAGTTGGTCGTACCGGTTTTACCACCCATCTGAGCGGATATTCCATATCTGCTGCGAAGGCTTGCTCCGGTACCGCTTTCCACTACGCTAAGAAGCATTGAAAGAATTTTCCAGTAGGATTGCTCATTGGTCACTTCCGTGCGGTGCGGACTTGCATTGTAGATTAGATTACCCTGATTGTCTTCGATTCGTGTCACGAATACAGGGTCGACGCGTATACCTTTGTTTGCAAATGTAGTATATGCACCTACCATATCTCTTACAGGGACATCAACGGTACCAAGACATAGTGGCATATAAGCTTCTATATGTCCTGTAAGGCCGAAAACTTTCATTTTGTTGGCAAGATTGATTGGTTTCAATTCGTTGACAAGACGTGCTGAAATCCAGTTGTTGGAGTTGGTAAGAGCCCAGTGGAGTGTCACCATCTCACCAACATGGCCGCCACCGCTGTTGCGTGGACTCCATCCATTAAAATTGGGCTGTGTATTAAGGAATTTGGAGCAAGGAGTGAAATCTTGTTCCATTGCGAGCGTGTAAAGGAATGGTTTCGCTGTTGATCCGATCTGGCGTTTGCCACGGCTTACCATGTCATATTGGAACCATTGGAAGTCGGGCCCACCTACATAAGCCTTTACATTTCCCGTGTGGGGATCCATACTCATCATTCCTGTACGCAGAATAGATTTCATGTAGAGAAGTGAGTCTCGTGGAGTCATGGTCACCGTCTTACTTCCAGGCACAGTCTTGCCATCTTCTTTTACATAAGCAAACACGTCCATTTCCACCGGTGTATTGAACGCCCTGTTGATTTCCTCTTCATTGCATCCGGCGAGTTTCATCACACGGTATCTCTCACTTTGTCTGATCGCATTCTTGATTAACTGCTCAACTCCCTTAGTGGAAAGTTCACTTGTGTTGGTTGTGTATGGACCGTTTTTTTGACCCTTCTTTTCCTGGAAGAATGCAGGCTGAAGTGTCTCACCCAAATGTTTGCGCACAGCTTCCTCCGCATAATCCTGCATGCGAAGGTCGATAGTGGAATAAATTTTTAGACCATCAGTGTATAGGTTGTAGTGTGAGCCGTCAGGCTTAGGATTTTTTTCTATCCAGCCGTACAATGGATTCTCTTCCCATTGGGTTGAATCGGTATTGTAGTTGCCCATGGCAATGTCATAGGCCATTTTGTTGTCATATTTTGATTTATCGGGACGCACCGGTTTTGTTGCGGTCATGAGTCTTCTAATCTCTTCACGAAGATAAGGGGCTGTGCCGACCTTGTGATCCACCTTATGATAATCAAGACCTAATGGAAGATTTTTTAGAGAATCACATTCCTCTTTGGATAGCTTTCCCGCCTTCTGCATTTGATCCAGCACCACATTTCGGCGATTGAGGGTTCTTTCCCCATGCCTTAATGGGTTGAAATAGCTTGGATTTTTCAACATACCCACAAGCATGGCTGCTTCCTCACATTTTAGGTCGCCTGGTTCCTTACCAAAATAAACGTTGGCAGCCGTCTTGATTCCAACAGCATTATTAAGGAAGTCAAAACGGTTCAGATACATATTAAGGATCTCATCCTTGGTATAAAAACGTTCCAGCTTAAGCGCAATCATCCATTCAATTGGCTTTTGCATAGCCCTCTTGAAGATATTGCTGCTTGGTTGTGAATATAGCTGCTTAGCAAGTTGCTGAGTTATTGTGGAGGCTCCTCCACTCGACTTGTCGCCCATCATAATAGTCTTTACGATAGTGCGCCCGAGAGCCATGAAGTCAATTCCCGAGTGTGACTCAAAACGCACGTCTTCGGTTGCTATTAGTGCATCAATGACGTAGGGCGAGAGAGCGTCATAATCAGTATATACACGATTCCCGGCACCGGCAAAATATCTTCCGAGTTCGGTAGTGCCGTCAGATGCATACACAACACTTGCAAGTTTATCGTGCGGATCCTCAAGTTCTTCTATCGGAGGCATATAGCCAATCACTCCATTATAGACAAGGAGCATAAAAATAGCGATGCATCCACCCAAACCTATAAAGGATATCCATAACCACTTTATGATTGAGTGGTTACGCTTGCTACCCACTGCCAGTTTGTCATCAGCAAGTAGAGGTATATCGTCATCTTTCGACTGTTTGCTTTTGCTTCCTTTAAATATATTCATGTTGGATATACTTTTTAATCTACAAAATTAGTCATTTTTGTTGACATGGCAATAAAATATTGCTGAATTAACGAAAATTCATATTTTACTTTGAAAATTCGGAGGTAATTATTAAATTTGCATTATGGCAAGCATTGAAGATGTCGAAAGCATAGAGAACACCTTTATGCAGTTTTTGAGCAAGGGGAAATTTCGCAAAACGCCTGAGCGTTTTGCAATTTTGAGGAAGGCTCTCGAAATGGATTCTCATTTCGAGATAGATACCTTGCATATTGCAATTGAAAAAGATGGATATCATGTCAGTAGGGCTACAGTATACAATACTGTGGAACTTTTGGAAAAGGCAGGAATATTAAGAAAAAATGTATTTGGTCAAAACACAGCAACGTATGAAGTCAAAACAGACAATCATATACACCTTGTCTGTAAGCAATGTGGTAAGATTCGTGAGATCGGCAATGCACATATAGCATCACATGTGATGCAGCTAAACCCAGAGAATTTTGTTCCTGACAGTTTTGCCATTACTCTCTACGGAGTGTGTGGCGACTGTGTAAAAATTAATAAAAAACCAACACGTCATGGCTAAAGTAAAACCATTCAAGGGAGTTCGTCCTCCGCGTCATCTTGTTGAGGAGGTGGCATCTCGTCCCTACGATGTTCTTAATTCTGAAGAAGCACGTAAGGAGGCAGAGGGTAATGAAAAATCATTGTACCATATAATAAAGCCGGAAATAGATTTTGAGCCTGGCTTTGATGAGCATCATCCCGATGTATATGATAAGGCAGTGGAGAATTTCCGTAATTTTCAGGAAAAGGGTTGGCTCGTTCAAGATGAGAAAGAAAACTACTATATCTATGCCCAGACAATGGATGGACGCACCCAATATGGGTTTGTAGTTGCAGCATGGGTCGAGGATTACATGGACGGACGGATCAAGAAGCATGAATTGACACGACGCGACAAGGAGGAAGATAGGATGAAGCATGTCCGTTGCAATAATGCCAATATAGAACCGGTGTTTTTCGCATTCCCTGATAATGAGGTTTTGGAGCAGATCATACGTGACGTCACCAAGGGAGAGCCGGAATATGATTTTGTGGCTCCGGATGGTTTCGGTCATACATTTTGGGTTATAGATAATCAAGACACGATAGATACCATTACTTCGGAATTTGATAAGATTCCCGCTCTATATATTGCAGATGGGCATCACCGTAGTGCAGCGGCCGCACTTGTTGGCAACGAAAAGGCAAAAAATAATCCAAATCATAAGGGTGATGAGGAATATAACTACTTCATGGCAGTAGCATTTCCTGCTTCTCATCTCAAGATAATTGACTATAACCGCGTTGTCAAGGATCTAAACGGACTTTCAGAAGAAGAGTTTCTTGCAAAGGTTGCGGAAAACTTCGAGGTGGAGGAGAGAGGGGAGGAAATCTATAACCCTTCAGTTCTTCATAACTTTGCACTTTACCTTAATGGAAAATGGTATTCATTGACGGCAAAAGAGGGTACTTATGATGATAAGGATCCTATCGGAGTGCTTGATGTGACGGTTTCGTCTAACCTTATCTTACGTGACATTCTCGGCATTACCGATCTCAGAAGTGATAAGCGTATAGATTTTGTCGGAGGCATTCGTGGTCTTGAGGAGCTTAAGCGTAGAGTTGATAGCGGAGAGATGAAGATGGCACTTGCACTTTATCCCGTGACTATGACTCAGCTTATTGACATAGCCGACAGTGGAAATATAATGCCTCCGAAGACTACATGGTTTGAACCTAAACTTCGTTCAGGTCTTGTAATCCACAAGCTTGACTAAGACTGATTGAGGATTGATAAATGATTATGAGTAATTATTAGAGCCCATCTCATAAATTTGAGAGCGCCTGGGGTCGCTGGGTTGGAGCGATT
>CAYQXG010000112.1:0-7939 GCA_964421525.1 uncultured Sangeribacter sp.
TCGAGCTGGCTCGACTTCGCTTTCCGTTCGCGAAACTTTTCTCTATCACCACCTCACTTCCTGTCATGAAACTCAATTCGAGAATGGGCTATAAACCTGTCACATTCTCCGAACTGACAGACGACGAGGAATTCTGGCAAGGATGCCAAGGATGCAAGAATTATGATATTCTGCAACGTAACAACCGACGTATGTGCCTATGCACCGGAATGCTCTACGATCCCCAACAACCTCTTCCTGCCGACCAGAGGGCTAATCCTTATATGATAAAGGTGAAAAACAGAATCCGACGTATTCTCCACCTCAAGAAATAATCCCCGCGAACTCTCTTAAGTCTGAAGACCGAAGACTTAAGACTTAAATACAAAAACAATGACACAAAATAAGAAGAAGAAAGTTCTCCTCGCTTTCTCAGGAGGTCTTGACACCTCGTTTGCAGTTAAATATCTTTCTGAAGATCTCGGCTATGAGGTTCACACAGCAATCGCCAATACAGGAGGCTTTTCTGAAAAGGAACTTGAGGAAATAGCCAAACGTTCACAAAGGCTTGGAGCTGCCTCTCATGCCACTCTCGACGTGACTAAAGATTACTACGACAAGAGTATCAAATACATGGTGGCAGGAAATGTGCTCCGTAACGGCACTTATCCAATTTCGGTAAGTTCCGAGAGAATTTTCCAGGCAATCGCAACTATTGAATATGCTAAGAAACTTGGAGTTGACGCAATCGCCCACGGTTCAACCGGAGCCGGAAACGATCAGGTGCGCTTTGACCTCACCTTCCAGATTCTCGCTCCTGAAATTGAAATCATAACTCCAACCCGCGATCTCACCCTGACCCGAGAATATGAGATAGACTATCTCAAGAAGCATGGTTACGAAGCCGATTTCAAAAAGATGGAGTATTCTATCAATAAAGGGCTTTGGGGCACTTCAATTGGAGGAAAGGAAACTCTACATTCCGACCAGACCTTGCCCGAAGAGGCTTATCCCTCTCAGATCACAGAAACGGAACCGGAGAAACTCACTATATCTTTCAAGGAGGGTGAGATTTCCGCTGTGAATGGAAAGGAATACTCAGATAAGATTGAAGCAATACGTGAAGTTGAAAGAATAGGATCAAGATTCGGTATAGGACGCGACATGCACATCGGCGACACCATAATCGGAATCAAGGGTCGTGTCGGCTTTGAGGCAGCAGGTCCAATCCTTATTATTGCTGCTCACAAGATGCTTGAAAAGCATACACTTACTAAATGGCAGCAATATTGGAAAGATCAGGTTGGAACTTGGTATGGAATGTTCCTACACGAAGCTCAATATCTTGAGCCGGTGATGCGAGACATTGAAAAGATGCTTGAAAGCTCTCAACGCAATGTAACAGGAACTGTAGAAATAATTCTTCGTCCGTATTCTTATACTCTCGTAGGAGTAGATTCTCCTTTCGACCTTATGAAGACCGATTTTGGCGAATATGGTGAGGTTAACAAGGCTTGGACCGCCGACGATGTGAAAGGCTTCACCAAGATCCTTGCAAACCAAATGAAGATCTACCACAACAATCAGCTTAAAAACGGCAAATCAGAGTGAAAAAAATTGGAATAATTGGAGGAGCCGGCTACACAGCCGGCGAACTCCTCCGACTGCTTATAAACCATCCTGAGGTGAGCATCGAATTCGTGCATTCTACAAGCAATGCCGGAAAACCGATAACCGATGTGCATGAGGGACTTCTTGGAGAAACTGACCTACTTTTTTCAGATTCACATCCTCTGGAAGAAATCGATATTCTTTTTCTTTGTTCCGCCCACGGACAGAGTAAGTTATTCTGGGAGGAGAACAACCGTCCGGTACATCTGAGGGTTATAGATCTTGCCCAAGACTTCCGCGATGAGAGCAATGGTTACGTGTATGGTCTTCCGGAACTTAACCTCGACAGAATTGCCCAGGCTAATTCCATTGCCAATCCCGGATGCTTTGCCACTGCGCTCCAACTTTCGCTCCTACCCTTAGCTGAAAAACATCTACTTCCAAAAAACGGAGATATAAACATAACGGCTCTTACCGGATCGACCGGTGCAGGAGTTAAGCCGGGCTCCACAACCCATTTCAGCTGGAGAAATGACAACATATCAGTGTACAAACCCTTCACTCATCAGCATCTGAAGGAAATCAACGCCTCGCTGTCAAAACTGCAGCCTGGGAATGATTCAAGGATAAGTTTCATTCCTATGCGTGGAGATTTTCCAAGAGGCATCTTTGCGGTTACAGTGCTTGATTGCGACCTTTCGGAAGAGGAAATTACAAATCTATATAAGAATTTCTATAAGGATGCGGCATTCACTGTAGTAAGCGAAAAACCTATCGACCTAAAACAGGCTGTAAATACCAACAAAGCAATTCTCCATGTTGAAAAACATGAGAATAAGCTGCTCATAACCTGTGCAATCGATAATCTTCTGAAAGGAGCATCCGGTCAGGCTGTGCAAAACATGAACATTATGCTCGGAATTGACCAGAAAACCGGGCTTCGTCTCAAACCATCAGCATTTTAATTTATGGAACTTTTTGATGTCTATTCTCTCTACGATATAGAACCGGTCAAGGGAAAAGGAAATCATGTATATACTGAAGATGGCTCTGAATATCTTGACCTTTATGGTGGTCACGCTGTAATTTCTGTTGGCCACGCTCATCCCAAGTATGTTGATGCGGTATCAAAACAGGTGGCAAGTCTCGGATTTTATTCCAATTCAGTCATAAACTCCCTACAGACAAAACTTGCCGAAAAACTTGGCAAGTTGAGCGGATATGATGACTATTACCTATTTCTATGTAATTCTGGTGCTGAAGCTAACGAGAACGCTATGAAACTGGCGTCTTTTGAAACAGGCAGAAGCAAAATCCTTGCGTTCAGCAAAGCATTCCACGGACGCACTTCCGGGGCGGTTGCTGTAACCGACAACCCCAATATTCAGGCTCCGTTCAATAAAACTCCCAATGTTGATTTTGTTGACATGAATGATGATGAGGCTATGAAAAAAGCTCTTTCATCTAAAGAATACGCTGCGGCAATCATCGAAGGAATTCAGGGTGTATCCGGAATCCATGAACCATCGACGGAATTCATGCAACAATTAAGAAAAGAATGCGATGCCACCGGCACTCTGCTCATTCTTGATGAAATACAATCGGGCTATGGAAGATCTGGCAAATTCTTTGCCCATCAACATCATGGTATCAAACCTGATATAATTACATGTGCCAAGGGTATTGCAAATGGATTCCCTATGGGCGCCGTAGTAATATCACCGAAAATCAAAGCAACAAAAGGGATGCTTGGAACCACTTTCGGTGGAAATCATCTTGCATGCGCGGCCGCCATATCAGTGCTTGATATCATTGAAGAAGAGAAACTCATTGAAAATGCTGCCGCCGTGGGTGAATATCTGATTGAGGAACTTAAGAAAATCCCCAGGATAACTGACGTACGTGGTCGCGGATTGATGATAGGTTTTGAGGTAGAAGGATTCACCGGATCTGACCTTAGAAAGAAACTGCTCTTTAATCATCACATATTCACAGGCGGAGCAGGAAAAATGACTGTAAGACTATTGCCTGCCATAACTCTCAACAAAGAGGATGCGGCCCGCTTCATTGCTGAACTGAAAAAGGCTATAGCATAGTTATCAAACCTTAGTTTCAGGTTATCCGAAATCAAATATAATAATGAAAAAATTCACTTGTGTTCAGGATATTGGCCCGCTCGACAAAGCTCTTGCAGAGGCTGCTATGATAAAAAAAGACAGATTCGCTTTTACGGGACTTGGAAGAAACAAGACTTTGCTGATGATATTCTTCAACTCATCGCTCCGTACACGGCTCTCAACTCAGAAAGCCGCTATGAATCTTGGAATGAACGTGATTGTTCTTGATGTTAACCAGGGAGCATGGAAACTGGAGACCGAGCGAGGTGTCATAATGGACGGTGACAAAGCTGAACATTTACTTGAGGCGATCCCTGTCATGGGTTGCTACTGCGACATCATAGGTGTAAGATCGTTTGCAAGCCTCACCAACAAGAAGGATGACTATGAGGAAAAAGTTATTTCCCAATTCATAAAGTATTCCGGCAGGCCGGTTTTCAGCATGGAAGCGGCAACCAGGCACCCACTTCAAAGTTTCGCCGACTTGATTACAATAGAGGAATATAAGACCAAGGAGCGACCCAAAGTTGTAATGACCTGGGCTCCTCATCCAAAAGCACTTCCGCAGGCCGTACCCAACTCTTTTGCAGAATGGATGATCGCCGCAGGCTATGATTTTGTCATCACTCAACCACACGGCTATGAACTTGACCCTGCCTTCACAAAAGGAGCAAAGATTGAATATGACCAACGTAAGGCATTGGAAGGGGCAGATTTTGTTTACGCGAAGAATTGGTCGGCTTACATGGATCCCAACTACGGCAAGGTGCTTTCTACCGACCGCGCCTGGACAGTTGATTCAGAGAAAATGGGATTGACAAACAATGCATTCTTTATGCATTGCCTTCCTGTCCGCAGAAATATGATAGTCACCGACGATGTAATTGAATCTGAGAGAAGTATTGTAATTCCAGAAGCAGCAAACCGAGAGATTTCAGCACAAGTTGTGATCAAACGTCTATTGGAAGGAATTTGAGACAATGGAGATTTCAAAGATAAATGTCGTCAAGATAGGGGGAAACGTAATTGACGATCCCCAGGCCCTATCAGATTTCATCCGCATCTTCACTGAATTGGAAGGTCCAAAGATTCTTGTTCACGGTGGCGGCAAGGAAGCAACCCGACTTAGCAAAGACATGGGTATTGAGACCACTATGATAGAAGGCAGACGCGTTACAGATCGTGCAACCCTCGATATTGTAACCATGACTTATGCCGGTCTTATCAACAAAAGGATAGTGTCGATGCTACAGGCCACCGGATGCAATGCAATTGGCTTTTCCGGAGCCGACGGCAATCTCATTAAGGCTACTCGCCGACCGGCAAACCCGATAGACTATGGTTTTGTAGGAGACATCAACCCCAAAGATGTCAATGATGAACTATTAAAAATTCTTCTTGAGGCTGGCATCACTCCTGTTGTCTGTGCAATATGCCACGACGGTCATGGAACGCTACTTAACTGCAATGCAGACTCAGTGGCTTCTGCTGTTGCTATTGGTGCATCACGGATTGCAAATACTATCCTTACCTTCTGTTTTGAGAAACCTGGTGTACTCGCCAACATGGACGACGACAATTCTGTCATTCCACTTATTACTGAAGACAATTTCAAGTCGCTGAAGGATGAAGGGATAATTGCGAAAGGCATGATTCCAAAGCTCACAAATGCTCTTGATTCAGCTTCGAAGGGTGTTGCAGAAGTCAGGATATGCAAGGCTGAAGACCTTCTCTCAAACTCGGGAACGATAATAAAACATCAAAAAAAAGGATAAGCCATTTAATGAAACCCGACTACATATCTCACCTTTGCCAACTAATTGCCACTCCTTCTTTTTCAAGAGAAGAGTCAGCCACTGCTGAACTCTGGTATAATTGGTTAAAAGAGAATAATGCCGGAAATGTTGAGCGATTTCATAATAATGTTTTTGTTTTTGCACCCAATTTTGACCCATCAAAACCGATCTTGATGCTCAACTCGCACCACGACACGGTGCGTCCCGCTACCTCCTATACCCGCGACCCCTTCTCCCCTGATATTGAGGGTAATCGTCTTTACGGTCTTGGAAGCAACGATGCAGGAGCCTCAGGAGTGGCCCTGGCTACTGCCTTTCTTGCTCTTAAAGAAGAAACTGATCTTCCTGTAAATCTTTTGCTTGCCATCACTGCAGCTGAGGAAGTTATGGGAGAATTGGGAATGCGTGCATTTCTGCCATATCTAAAAGAAATAGGAAGATATCCGGATATGGTGCTTGTTGGGGAACCTACGGGAATGCAACCGGGAATTGCAGAAAGAGGGTTACTTGTCCTTGACTGTGAAACAACAGGTAAAGCCGGACACGCAGCACGAAATGAAGGAATCAATGCCTTGTACAGAGCAATTGAAGATGTTGAGAATCTTCGTGGTTTTTCTCCTGAAAAGGTGAGTGAATTGCTTGGCCCCATAAAGGTCAGCATTACGATGATGCAATGTGGCACACAACATAATGTTGTGCCTGACAGATGCACTTTCGTCGCAGATGTGCGCACTACTGATGCTTACTCAAACGAAGAAACTGTTGAGTTGCTGCGCAAAAGCGTAAAATGGAGTAAATTGACACCCAGATCAACAAGAGTACATGCCTCGGTAATAGATAAGAGTCATCCTCTTGTGAAAGCTGCTGTAGAACTCGGCAAACAGCCGTTTGTTTCTGCAACAACTTCCGATATGGCTCTAATGCATGATATAAAATCGCTTAAGATGGGACCGGGAGATTCTGCGCGCTCCCACACGGCTGACGAGTTTATATGTCTTTCTGAAATATCGGAAGCCATTGACACATACACTAATCTCATAAAGAATCTGAAATTATGAAATTATGGAGTAAAGGCTTTGAGCCTGATAAAGCAATAGAAAAATTCACTGTCGGCAAAGACCGGGAACTTGATCTTCGTCTCGCCCGATACGATGTAGAAGGATCTATGGCTCACATACGTATGCTTGAGTCTATTGGGTTGCTCACAAAGGAAGAACTGGATATATTGCTTCCGGCTCTACAACAAATAGCCGAAGAAATCGAACGTGGAGAATTCAGGATTGAAGACGGAGTGGAAGACGTTCACTCACAAGTAGAATTTCTTCTTACTTCCAGACTCGGTAATGTGGGCAAGAAAATTCACTCTGGACGTTCTCGCAACGACCAGGTGCTCGTAGACCTGAAACTTTTCTTCCGCGATGAGCTCAAACATGTGTCAGAGAGCATAAAGCATCTCTTCGACCGATTGATAGATCTTTCCGAGAAGCATAAAGACAAGCTTATGCCCGGTTATACGCACCTTCAGGTTGCTATGCCATCATCCTTTGGCCTTTGGTTTGGTGCCTATGCAGAATCATTTGCCGATGACATGCATCTGATAACTGCTGCATATAACATTGCCAATCAGAATCCTCTCGGCTCTGCTGCCGGCTATGGCAGCTCATTCCCTCTCAACAGAGAGATGACAACAGATCTCCTGCATTTTGCCAATCCACATTATAATGTTGTTGCCGCTCAGATGAGTCGTGGAAAGACTGAACGAGCTGTTGCTGCTGCTATTGGTGCAGTAGCGTCAACTCTCGGTCATCTTGCAATGGACGTATGCATGTGGATGTGCAATAACTTTTCTTTTGTTTCATTCCCTGACGAACTTACAACAGGATCAAGCATCATGCCTCATAAGAAAAATCCTGATGTGTTTGAGATTATGAGGGGAAAATGCAACCGTCTGCAGTCTATTCAGAATGAAGTGGCATTGCTTACTGCAAATTTGCCTTTGGGTTATAATCGTGACCTACAGCTCATGAAAGACATCCTGTTTCCTGCAACAACAGAGCTTATCGAGTGTCTTGACATGGCTACTTACATGCTGAGTGAAATCAGGATAAAAGATCATATTCTTGAAGACAACAAATATGACTATATTTTCACTGTAGAAGACGTGAACAGACTGGTTCTCGAAGGAATGCCATTCCGTGACGCATATAAGAAGATTGGCATGGAGGTTCAGAATGGTACATATAAACCACATCGCGGTGTTCATCACACACATCTTGGCAGCATCGGTAATCTTGCCAACGACAGGATAGTTAAAAAAATGGATTCCCTGATATCAAACCTCAAGTAAATTCGATAATAAGGAATTTACTTCGACATAATAAAAAAGAGGCTGTCTAACAATAAAAGTTAGGCAGTCTCTATTTTTGTGTAAAAATA
>CAYQXG010000113.1:0-7530 GCA_964421525.1 uncultured Sangeribacter sp.
AAACAAAATCATAATGGTAAAAAATTCACTCAACAATCAAATTATTTTAGTATGAGAAAACTGTTTCTACTTCTCATGGCTATATACGGAATAGCGATGAGCGCTATGGCGCAAAATCGTTCGATTCACGGTATAGTTATCTCAGGCGACGAGAATGACCCGATTGTCGGCGCCACGGTTATGGTGACAGGCACGAATCTCGGCACAACTACCGACATAGACGGTAAGTTTACAATAAACAATGTGCCTGCAAGTGCAAAGACACTGAAAGTAAGTTATGTCGGCATGACATCGCAGGAAGTGCCGATTACGAACGGAGAAATCAAAATTGTATTGAGCCTCAGCTCAGATTTGCTCGACGAGGTTGTTGTAACTGCACTCGGAATCTCAAGAAGCGAGAAGTCGCTCGGATATGCAGCTACACAGGTTGACGCATCACAAATAGAACGTGCCCGCACGACAAACGTCATGGAAGCACTTCAAGGAAAAGTGGCAGGCCTTCAGATACAGACCACCTCATCCGACCCGGGCATGGCAAACAACGTGACAGTCCGCGGTCTCGGCTCGATCAACGGATCAAACCAGCCACTCTACGTAGTAGACGGTGTGCCAATCTCCAACGGAACCTTCAGCAGCCAAGGCCACGCCATTGCAGCCGGAGGCGTAAATAATATCTCTCCCGACGACATCGCCTCATTGACAGTGCTAAAAGGAGCGGCAGCAACAGCTCTCTACGGCAGCCGCGCCGCCAACGGTGTGATCATCATCACAACAAAGACCGGTAAGAAAGCAGGCAACAAGAACTACACAGTAACCTACAGCGGTACGGTCGAGGCTAACCAGGTGAGCCTTCTCCCCGAAATGCAGAACAAATGGGGCCAGGGCTGGAACGGCGGACAGACATATATAGAAAACGGTTCATGGGGTCCGGCGCTCGACGGAAGCACACAGGTGTATGGTCCTATCTGGAACAACTCCCAGCTTATACACGAATATAGCGCTAAGAAAAATAATGTTCGTGATTTCTACGATACAGGCGTATCTCAGACACATAATGTGTCGGTTAACGGAACAAGCAATGACGAAAAACTGACATTCTACACTTCTTATTCCTACACAGGAACCAATGGTGTAATGCCAACCGACGCTGACTCCTACAAACGCAACACAATCTCTTTCCGCGGCTCTTTCCAACCGGAAAAATGGTTCAAGGTTTCTACTGCAATGAATTTTGCAACATGGAAGACCAAGACTGTAGGCTCTTATCAGGGTACATCTCCAATCGACGGTGTGCTCGAGATGCCACGCGATGTATCGATCGTAGACATGAAGAACCTCAACAGTGCATTCAACACCCCTGAGGCTTACTACACCCCTTACGGTATCACCAACCCTTATTGGGCAATTGCCAACAATAAGAATGAACTCAACGGCAAGCAGACATTCGGCAAACTTCAGGCTGATTTCTTCCCTGTCGACGGTCTGACCTTGACCTATCGCTTTGGTTTCGACTATTCAGACTACGACCAAAAACAAGGATATCCTCAGATTGCGCTTGACGATGCCCTCATCAATGAAGACTACGGTTATGCTCCGAGCAATATGAACCAGGCCGGTTATGTCTATTCATACTACAGAAGAGCTTATGAACTTAACCACGATTTCCTTGCAAACTACAACAAGCAGTTCCTTGACGAGCGTCTTGACCTTAACGCATCATTGGGCTTCACTCTCAACGAGCGCGGCTATACCTACATGAACGGTGAGACAGACGATCTCGCAATCAACACCGGCTTCTGGCAATTGAGCAACGGCGCAACACGCACCACCCTCGGTGAAGGACAGAGCAAGCGCCGCCTTGTAGGTCTCTTCGGCGATGTAACCCTGGGATGGGACAACTTCCTCTATCTTGACCTTACAGCACGCAATGACTGGTCGTCGACACTACCGAAGGGCAACAACTCTTTCTTCTATCCCGGTGTCACATTCAGTGGAATCTTCACCAAGTTCATTCCAAAGAATAATGTTCTTACATTCGGCAAGGTGCGTCTCGCTTATGGAAAGACCGGTAATGATGCTTCTCCCTACTACACAGCCACCAACTATATCCAGGCCTATACAAACGGCTATTACGGCAACTACATAATCCAGTTCCCGTTCAATGCTGCAAACGCCTTCATGGCATCAGCTACATCCGGAACCAACACACTTCGCCCGGAGATGACCTCCGAGTTTGAGGTTGGTACCAATCTCAAGTTCTTCAACGGAAGAATCGACCTTGATGCATCTTACTACAACAGAATCTCATCCGACCAGATATTCACCCTGCCTGTAGACCCATCGACCGGTTTCAGCAGCCAGGTGATCAACTTCGGTAAGGTACGCAACCGCGGTGTTGAGATAATGCTCAACACTACTCCCGTGCAGACAGAAAACTTCAGATGGGAACTTGGCCTTAACTTCTCGAAGAACTTCAACAAGGTTCTTTCACTTCCTGAAAGCCTTGAAGGAGGAAAAGTATCTATCTACAATTTCTCAGCCGGCAACGATGCAGTCTACATGTATGCTGAACAAGGCAAGGCAATCGGCCAGTACTACACATACCTGCCGCTATACGTTACAGATGAAAGCAGTCCATATTACGGCTGCCCGATCGTAGATGCAAAAGGCCAGCCAAAGCTCTCGGATGAAATCCAGGCAACCGGCTTCAATATGAACCATCTCTGGACAGGTGGTGTGACCACTTCATTCACTGCCTACGGCGTGACACTGAGTGCAGCATTCGATATCCGCTACGGCGGCAAGATGTTCTCGCGCACCAAAAACCTCATGCAGTTCACCGGCAACGGTATAGTGACAGAGGAAAACGAACGTCGTCCGTTTATCATCCCGAACTCAGTTGTTGCAAACGGCGACGGCACCTATAGCGAAAACACCACTCCTATCTATATAGCCAACAGCAGCTTCCAGGACTACTTCAACAACTACGGCTGGGGCCACGGAGGTGAGGCTTACCTTGTAGACCGTTCATATTGCAAGGTCCGCAATATCTCACTTAGCTGGAATCTCCCTCAGAAATGGATGAAGAGCATCTACATGAAGGAAATAGTATTGACTGCATATTGCAACAATCCATTTATCTGGACAGCAAAAGACAACCGTTATGTTGACCCCGAATCAACCACAACAACCGGTTCAGGCGACATCGCCTATGGCTTCGGTGAGCTATACACCAACCCGTCATGCCGAACTTATGGTGTCAACCTCAAAGTAACTTTCTAAAGAATCATCAGCAATGAAAAAGATATTAATGACAGGCGTCTTGGCTTTGACTCTCACACTTGGAGCCTGCGACAGCTATCTCGACATCAACGAGAGCCCGAACTCTCCTGCTGCCGGCAACCTCAATCCCGACCTGATTTTCCCGGGAGCTGAGATGGCATTCGCCAACAGCTACAGCGATTACTACCGCATCACCGGAGGATATTTCGCTCAGCACTACTCGCAATTCTTCGGAACTTCAAACTATATGGACTACAGTCAGTTCATGCAGAGTGCAGTGCGTTCAAGCTCCACTTTCTCCAATCTTTCGACACGCACACTTCAGAACCTCTCGACAGTTATATCAATGGCAAAGGAGAGTGAAAGCTGGGGAACCGTACTTGCAGCCACTGTTATCCGCGCAGCAACATATCAGGCTTTTATCGACTGCTACGGTGAAATTCCTTATAGCGAGGCTCTTGATATCAACAACATCACCCCGAAATACGACGACGGCAAAGACGTTTATGCCGGAATCATCGCGGAACTCGATGATGCTATATCAAAGGTGAACGGCCTTGAAAGCGTCTGCACCAACTTCCTTCTTCCGGGAGCACGTGCTTCTGAATGGATAAAGGTTGCCAATGCCATCAAACTGCGTATCCTTATGAGAGAAAGCAATGCTGTAGATGTCAGGGGTCAGCTCGTAAATCTCGTAGCCGACAATAATTTCCCGGAAGAAGACGTGGCATGGACAGGATGCTGGAAGAACGAGAGCGGACAGGCCAATCCTTACTATCAGGAGGAATTTGCCACCTATTTCGGCTCAACTCAGCAGAACGTTATTCTCAACCTTGCGCTCCTCGCAACGATGAACGCCGGTGATGATGCCCGCCTGAAAGCATTTTTCAATCCTAACACAGACAAGGGTGAATATCAAGGTGGTATCTCCGGAACCAACTTCTCGACCACAGCCTCTTACAAGGCAGGCTACTGGTGCCGACCCAACATGGCTTATGACACGCCTGTTTATCTTATCACCCGCTCGGAAATAGAATTCTTCCTTGCAGAGTTTGAAGCTCGCTACGGATCTGCTTCAGCTGCCGAAGCACACTATGTAGCCGCTATAGAGGCTTCGTTTGCATCAGCAGGAGTCGCAGGTGCTGAGACAGTGCTCCAGGCTTACCCATGGGATGCAGCAAACTGGGCAAAATGCATAGGTATCCAAAAATGGGTGGCTCTCTCAGGCACCAACAACTTCGAGGCATGGTGTGAGCTCCGTCGCCTTAAATATCCGGCATTCGGCAGCGTATCGGGTGAACAGCTCTATAATGTGCTGACCGACGACTATCAGCCGGGTCTACTCGAACCGGGTACACTCTATACTCCTATTCAGGTCAACGGTTCATTGGGCAACAACACTGTACTCCAGCGCTGGCCCTATCCGGAATCATCAGCCAACCGTAACGGCAATACCCCGCAATATAAGGGTGACAATACTCCCGTGTTCTGGGCACAGTAATTCTAACTTCTTAATTTGAATACAGAAATGAAGAAATATATTTCAACAATGGCTGTCGGTCTTGCACTCATGACTATGGCATCATGCAGCAAAGACACAGAGGGGTTGACCGGCATCACCTATTACCCCGTGATTGAGCTTGAAGGCCCGATCAATGATATGGCGGTTGCAGGCACACCTTTCGTGGATCCGGGATATTCAGCGTCGCTCAATGGTGAGGATATCACCTCTGATGTACAGGTGATCTCGAAAATGGATTTCAGCAATCCTAAGCCGGGATACTATTCAATCACCTATTCCGCGACTAACGCAGACGGTTTCAGCGCTTCTGCAGTGAGATATGTGCTTGTGGCAGCCAACGACGACGCTGTCAGCGGTTACTACACTACCAATACGGATAGCTTCCGTGACTACAACGGAACTATATTCTATGGCGGCTATCCTATGATAGTCTATGCCAACGGCGACGGAACCTACCACATCTCCGACCTTCTTGCCGGATGGTATCAGTATCGTGCCGGCTACGGAGCCAACTATGCTCTGGGGGGCGACCTGAGCGTGGATGCTGATGGCAATATTGAGCTTCTTAGCAGCTATCTCATAGGCTGGGGTGACTCAGCCAACGGACTCACCGACGGCAAATTTGACAAAGAGGCAGGCACTATCAAGTATATCGTAAGCTATACCGATTATCCGTTCCTCTTTAATGTGACACTCGACAAGAACTGAAAATAGACGAACCAATGAAAAAAATAATAAACCTCAGCCTCCTTCTTATAGGAATTATCCTTTTCAGCTCTTGCGAAAAGGAGGAGATACCGATGACTTCGACTGTGAATCTCGCAGGCGAATGGATGGTTATAGTTGATGTGATCGATGGCGATCAGGTATATGAAGACGGCTATGGCCTCGGTCAAATGCTCTGGATCACCTACAACACGAATGCCGATAACGGCAAGGAAATATGGCTTGACGACCTCGGAAGCTTCTGGGAGACTAAAGTCAAGATCCCTTGCGACGTAAATGCCCTTACATTCGGAAGCAGCACTCCGGTGCCAAATCAGTATTATGATGACTGTGACATAACTGTAACCGGTGGTAAGGTGACATTTGGCGGTGCCATGACTCCTTCAGGAATGCCGGCAGACAAATTTGAATGCTATATCACCTACAGTGATGACGAAGACGGATACACATACTATGTGCATGGCTATCGCCGCACCGGTTTCGTAGCCGACGAATAACCAAACTTTCATCTTAGATTTATCTAATCCTACTCAACCAAAAAGAGACGGCCTTTGATAGGTCGTCTCTTTTATAATTATGAATGATCAATTATTTAAGACCCCATAACCTTTTTTAGAGTGCGAAATCATCACCAAAGAGGTCTTCGGCTGTGTCTTCAGAATCCGGTTCCGCTGCCATATCCATGTCATCGTCGGACGACACCACCTTGCTGTCGTTGCTCGGCAAGAATGGATTTCCGGCAGGCTTACGGGCATTGCGGTCGGCATTCAGCTTCTCGGTGATCTTGTCGGCAATCTCGTCGGCAAGTTCCTGATTTTCCTTGAGCACACGCTTGACAGCATCACGTCCCTGACCAAGCTTATTACCATTGTAGCTGAACCATGCACCTGACTTCTGGATGATACCGTTTTCCACACCAAGGTCAACAATCTCACCCACACGAGAGATACCCTCCCCAAAAAGAAGTTCAAACTCTGCTTTCATGAAAGGTGGCGCAACTTTATTTTTCACTACCTTCACCTTGGCTGTGCGTCCTACAGCTTGCTCGCCATCCTTGATAAAGCCGCTGGCACGAATCTCAAGGCGCACTGAGCTATAGAACTTCAGGGCATTACCACCTGTTGTGGTCTCAGGGTTACCAAACATGATGCCGATCTTTTCACGAATCTGATTGATGAAGATGCAGCATGTGCGTGTCTTGGCAATAGTGCCGGTCAGCTTTCGCATTGCCTGGCTCATAAGCCTTGCATGAAGACCTACGTTCTTGTCGCCCATCTCTCCTTCAATCTCTGCCTTAGGAGTGAGAGCAGCTACCGAGTCGACCACCAACACATCGATTGCGCCTGAGTTGATAAGCTGCTCAGCTATATCAAGGGCTTGCTCTCCATTGTCGGGTTGCGCTATCCAGAGGTTGTTGACGTCTACCCCAAGTTTCTCTGCATAGAAACGGTCAAAAGCATGCTCTGCATCGACAATGGCACAAATGCCCCCCATTTTCTGAGCCTCTGCAATCACATGGATTGCAAGTGTGGTCTTACCGGAAGATTCAGGACCATATATTTCGGTGATTCTGCCACGTGGAAGACCACCCACTCCGAGTGCATAGTCAAGACCGATGGAACCTGTTGGAATCACTTCCACATCCTGCACAGCGTCATCGCCAAGGCGCATTATTGTGCCGCTGCCGAAATCTTTCTCAAGATGCGCCATCGCCACATCAAGAGCCTTACGCTTTGCTTCCATGTCGGCTATACGACCGCCGGTGGGCTTTTTTACTACTTTCTTTGCCATAGTTATATCAAATATTAATTATGAATTTTCAATTACTTTAAGACAGTGCAAAGGTAAGGGAAAAATAATGGGTTGCCAAAATTTAAGTCTTAATAAATCTTAACAAAAAGGCTCTGACTGCCTAAATCGTGCAGTCAGAGCCTTTATTATTGAAATTAAGACCCCGTCTCATAAGATTTGAGAGGCCCCGGGGAAGCTGGGTTGGGATG
>CAYQXG010000114.1:0-7049 GCA_964421525.1 uncultured Sangeribacter sp.
TCCGGTGGAGAAAGGGGAGGAATGGCTCACTGCGGAACTTATTCCCGTTAAGCCTGTCTATACAAAAGAAGATCTGGAAGGGTTGGAGCACCTTGACTACGTAGCAGGTATCCCTCCTTTCCTTAGAGGCCCTTACAGCGGCATGTATCCCATGCGTCCTTGGACCATCCGCCAATACGCAGGTTTCTCTACAGCAGCTGAATCAAACGCCTTTTATCGTCGAAACCTTGCATCCGGACAGAAGGGTCTTTCTGTGGCATTCGACCTCCCGACTCACCGTGGATATGATGCAGATCACGAACGTGTTGTAGGCGACGTTGGTAAAGCAGGCGTTTCTATCTGCTCTATCGAAGACATGAAAGTGCTTTTTGATGGTATTCCATTGGGCAAGATGTCAGTGTCTATGACTATGAATGGTGCAGTGCTTCCTGTACTTGCATTCTACATCAATGCTGGTCTTGAGCAAGGTGTTAAACTTGAAGAGATGGCCGGTACAATCCAGAACGATATCCTCAAGGAGTTCATGGTGCGTAACACATATATATATCCGCCGGCATTCTCTATGAAAATTATTGCCGATATCTTTGAATATACTTCAAAGAACATGCCTAAGTTCAACTCAATTTCAATTTCCGGCTACCACATGCAGGAGGCAGGTGCAACTGCCGACATTGAGTTGGCATATACACTGGCAGACGGCCTTGAATATCTACGTGCAGGTGTAAACGCAGGTATGGACATTGACTCTTTTGCTCCACGCTTGAGCTTCTTCTGGGGTATATCTATGAACTATTTCATGGAAATTGCAAAGATGCGCGCAGCTCGTATGCTTTGGGCTCGTATTGTCAAGCAATTTAATCCTAAGAATCCCAAATCGCTCGCACTTCGCACTCACTCTCAGACTTCTGGATGGTCTCTTACAGAGCAAGATCCCTTCAACAATGTTGGCCGTACTTGTGTAGAGGCAATGGGTGCCGTTCTCGGTCATACTCAGTCTCTCCACACCAACGCGCTTGATGAAGCAATCGCCCTTCCTACGGATTTCTCGGCCCGCATTGCCCGCAACACCCAAATTTATATTCAGGAAGAGACCTACGTAACCAAGCAGGTAGATCCATGGGGAGGCAGCTACTATGTAGAGGCTCTCACTAATGAGATTGCACAGAAAGCTTGGGCTCATATAGAGGAAATCGAAAAGCTCGGCGGTATGGCCAAAGCAATTGAGACAGGTCTTCCGAAGATGAAGATTGAGGAAGCTGCAGCACGCACTCAGGCACGCATCGATTCAGGTAAGCAAGCTATTATCGGTATCAACAAGTATCGCCTTGATCATGAAGATCCGATTGATATCCTTGAGATCGACAACACAGAAGTTCGCAACGAACAGTGTGGACGCCTCGAAGAGCTCCGCAAGAACCGTGAAGAAGCTGCAGTACAGAAAGCACTCGCCGACATTACAGAAGCAGTGAAAGACCCAAGCAGGGGTAACTTGCTCGATCTCGCAGTAAAGGCAGCTGGTCTTCGTGCTTCCTTGGGAGAAATCTCTGATGCATGCGAAGCTGTTGTAGGACGTTACAAAGCAATCATTAAAACTATTTCCGGAGTGTATTCAAGTGAAGAAAAGGGTGATCCTGAATTCGAGGAAGCCCGCAAGGCTGTGGCTGATTTCGCTAAGCGTGAAGGTCGCCAGCCGCGTATCATGATTGCAAAGATGGGTCAGGACGGACATGACCGAGGTGCAAAGGTTGTAGCTACAGGCTATGCAGACTGCGGCTTCGACGTGGATATGGGACCTCTCTTCCAGACACCTGCTGAGGCAGCCCGTCAGGCAGTTGAGAACGACGTTCATATTCTCGGTGTCAGCTCACTTGCAGCCGGCCACAAGACACTTGTTCCGCAAGTGATCGAAGAACTTAAGAAACTTGGACGAGAAGATATCCTTGTCACTGCAGGTGGCGTTATTCCGGCACAGGACTATGACTTCCTATATAACGCCGGTGTAGCAGCTATTTTCGGCCCCGGTACTCGTATTCCAAAGAGCGCAATTGAGATGATACGTTTGCTTAATGAGCAGACAGCAGAATAATTCATTATTCTAATTTTCATATAAATATTCCGGTTTGCAACATGTAAACCGGAATATTTATTTTGTAAAAGAGGATATTTTTGTTAATTTTGCGAATTGAAATATACTTTGACTATAATATAATATGACTTTTGACATAAGGCAAAAAATATTTGCGACAGCATGCATTTTAATCACCGGGAATGCTGTCATGAGTGGTGACGTGCTTCGCGAAGGGCGAATGGCGTTCATGAATTATGACTTTGAACTTGCAGGTGAAAAGTATGCAAAATTTGCTCAAAGCCTTAAAAAGACGCCTAATATTTCTGATGAGGAATTGCTTGATAAATATATGCGTCAACTTGAGATTGCAGAGAACTCGCTCGACAATGTTCAGAAAGTTGAGATCATTGACCGTATTGATGTGCCGGCTGCAGATTTTTTCAAATATATTAAGCTTCCATCGAGCGGAGGTAAATTGGTTGAGCCAGATGTTGCACTCCTCAAGAAAAGACATAATGCATCTGATTTTGCATTCTCAACTGAGTCAGGCGACTTAATGATGTGGTCGGAGATGGGAGATGACAACATGGAACATATCATGCAAAGTGAGCGTCTTCTTGATGGATCATGGGAATCTCCCGTAAAAATCGGTGAAATTATTAATGATGGTGGAAATGCAAGGAATCCTTTTCTACTCTCAGATGGCGTTACCCTCTATTTTTCCGGTGACGGTGAAGGAAGCATGGGTGGATATGATCTGTTTGTTGCAACAAAAGATCCAGGCACGGGTGATTTTAGACAGCCTGTAGCTGTAGGATTTCCTTTTAATTCCCCTTTCAATGAATATTTGATGGCCATTGATGATGACCACGGAATAGGTTGGTGGGTAACCGACAGAAATCAACTTGACGGGCAAGTCTCTATCTATATCTTTAAAACCAATGAGGTTAGAAAAAACTATGTGGTTGACGAGGAAGAAGACATAATATCTCTGGCGAGGGTTGATGATATAAGTGCAACTCAAGACCACGCCATTGATTATTCTGAAATACTGAAGGAGATAGATAATCGCAGCCGTCATACACAAACCACAGATGCTCCGGATTTCATCTTTCCTTTGCCGGAAGGGAGAGTTGCAAAGAAATTATCAGATTTTTCATCTCCATCAGCAAGGCGAAGCATGCAGCAGTATTTGCAGGCAGTGTCTGAATATCAGAATGCGATTGATTTGCTTTCTGAACTAAGAAAGCAATATAATAATGCAAATAAGAAGACTGGGATTCAACCTTCATTAAAAACCAAGATATTAGAGCTTGAATCAAAGGTTGAGAATCAGACTGCTCTTCTTAAAAAAATGCGCAATGCTATAATAACAGCTGAATCAAAACACTAATATCCCGTCTCATTAAAATTTTAAGAGTCGCGGGATGGTTTGGGGCGAGAGATTTTTGCTGTCTCATCCAAAACCGTACTGAGGTAACTTTTTTGATGATCTTTACATAAATTAGACTAAAATATTAATTATAAATAATGATTCCTAACTCTTAACAATTGAGATGTTCCCGGGGGAAAATTACCAAAAGCCTTCGCCGGGCCTCTCAAATCTTAATGAGTGGGGGTCTAACTAAAAGAAGCTCTTTTATGGAAAACTATCATAGTCACACAGAATTTTGTGATGGACGCGCAAGTATGTCAGAGATTGCTTCTGCTGCCTTTGATGCAGGGTTTAAAGTATGGGGAACCTCACCCCACAGTCCTATATGCTGCGAATCAAGTGCCAATATGAAGGCTGAAGACGTGCCCGCATACATCGAAGAGTCAAGCCGACTAAAAAAGGAATATGATGGAAGAATGAAGATTCTTACAGGGATGGAAGTGGATTACGTCTCCGATGATTTCGGACCTCATGCGGCTTATTTCCAAAATCTGCCTCTTGACTACAGAATAGGATCAGTGCATTTCGTCAGGACTCGAGATGGCCGTCCTGTAGATGTGGATGGACCCGCGGATAATTTCTTAGGCTTCCTTGCATCGGAATATAACGGAGATCTTCGTTATGTGGTAGACACATACTATGAGATGGAACTCGAGATGCTCGAGCACGGTGGATTTGATATTATAGGTCACCTCGACAAGATTGGAGACAACGGTAGTGCTTCAGATTCCAAGCTCGAAGACCATGCATGGTATGCTGAACATGTTGAGAAAGTCATAGCTAAGGCCGTTGAAAAAGGTGTCTTAATTGAAATTAACACAAAAAAGTTTGAAACTGGAAAACGATTCTTCCCTTCCGAAAGATGGTGGCCTATTTTAAAGAAATACAATGCCAAGCTTGTTCTTAGCACAGATGCACATTATCCTGACAAAGTCACTTCCGGATACAAGGCGGCCTACGACAAGCTCAAGGAAGCGGGTATGGCCGATCAGCTTTCCTCTGTATCATTGTAAGCCTTTACTGTATGTTTGGGCAAAGTCAGGTATAATAAAAGCCAGCCAAGGAAACCTGCAAGGAAAGATCCAACGAGAATACCGAGCTTCGCATTATTAAGAATCTGCGACAGGTACACATCACCATCACCGAATGTAAGATTTGCTATGAAGAGAGAGACCGTAAATCCTATTCCTCCAAGTACTGAGACAGCTGCGAGCTGACACCAGTTAGTGCCATCAGGCATCGGTGCAAGCTTTGCCTTCACACACAGCCAGCTGAACGAGAAAATGCCTATGAATTTTCCCAAAACCAGTCCAGCAATAATTGCCAAGGAAACACCATTGAAAATTTCAGATGCATTTACATCACCCAGCCAAATTCCCGCATTAGCAAAGGCAAACAACGGAACAATGATAAAATTGACTATGGGATGCAATGAGTCCTCAAGATCCTGAAGAGGAGAGATGACTTTGTCAGAAGCTGATTCTATCTCTTTGAGCCAACTTGCCTGCTCTTTGGTGAGTATGCCACGGTTTTCCAATTTATCATCGTCTTCCTGAGAGAAATGGGCCAAAGTCTTTCTTATTGTTTTAATATATTTTTTAGGTGCATATACCGGTTTTGCCGGTACGCAAAATGCTACGAGAACACCGGCAATTGTCGGATGAATTCCGGACTGAAGAAAAAGAAACCACACAAGAATACCAATTGACACATAGAAAGTTTTGTAATGAACTCCGTATAAGCCTCCACATATCAATACAACAAGCAACACTGCCGCCCACAAAAGAGAAGAGTAGTCAATAGATCCGGAATAGAAAATCGCAATTACAAGAATTCCACCTATATCGTCAACTACGGCCAACGTTGTCAGAAAAATTTTAAGTCCTATCGGGACTCTGCTTCCGAGCATAGCAAGAACACCGAGAGTGAAAGCGATATCAGTGGCCATAGGTATAGCAGCGCCACTTGAATAATCAGTACCATGTCCGAATATAAAGAATATCGCAACCGGCACAATCATACCTCCAATAGCAGCCACAATTGGCAGCAATGCCTGACGGAAAGAGGACAGTTCCCCTACAAGCACCTCTCTCTTGATTTCCAAACCTACAGAAAAGAAAAACACTGCCATGAGTCCGTCATTTATGAAATTCATAATCGACATTGGATGACCGTGGTGACTGAAAAGATTAAATCCGCCAATTCTCAGTGCTATTGTATGTGTCCATAAGCTATTATAAAAATCATGAAGGAATGGAAGGTTCACAACAATGAGGGCGAGGGCAGTGGCAACCATTAGCACAGTGCCTCCGTTTGTATGATTTTTTATTGTCTTCCTTGCTATGAAGAATGCGTTTGCCATAGTCTAAATGTTAAAACTGTTAAAATATTCAAAATATTAACAATTCTAATAGCAAAATAGTTGAATTTTACCAGTCCTGTCGCATTTTATAAACAAATTGTGGTGAAATTTCAATAATTTTTATTAACTTTGCACTAAATATGGCCGTGCGACAACCAATGATACAGAGTTTTTCAATATCGGCAGATCATAAATGGGGGATAACGATGATACTTTTGAACTGATTATTATTTACAAACATAATATATTATAATTATGAGTTTAAATATCATTGTGCTTGCTAAGCAAGTGCCTGATACGAGAAACGTAGGAAAAGATGCCATGAAGGAAGACGGTACCGTAAACCGTGCTGCCCTCCCTGCAATCTTCAATCCTGAGGATCTCAATGCACTTGAGCAGGCTCTTCGCCTCAAGGATATGTATCCCGGTACAAAAGTGACAATTCTCACAATGGGTCCGGCTCGTGCAGCTGAAATTATCCGTGAAGGCCTTTATCGTGGTGCAGACAATGGAGTTGTTCTTTCCGACCGTGCTTTTGCAGGTTCAGATACTCTTGCAACTTCTTATGCTCTTAGCGCAGCAATCAGAAAGATGGGTAATTATGACCTCATTATTGGTGGTCGTCAGGCAATCGACGGAGATACAGCTCAGGTTGGTCCTCAGGTAGCTGAAAAGTTAGGGCTTCCAACTGTCACATACGCAGAGGAAATTATCAATGCAGACAACGGTAAAGTAGAGGTAAAACGCCGCATAGAATCAGGAGTGGAGACAGTGAAAGCACCTATGCCACTTGTGGTCACCGTCAACGGAAGCGCAGCCGATTGCAGGCCTCGCAACGCAAAAAATCTTCAGAAATTCAAGTATGCTGCTGTCCCGTCTGAGGCTGCATCAGATGAAAAGAAGAAAGCACTTATCGAAAAGCGTCCTTACCTTGGAATTGGAGAGTGGTCTGCAGCTGACGTTGAAGCGGATCTCTCGCAGTGCGGCCTTGCCGGCAGCCCTACAAAGGTAAAGAGTATTGAAAATGTCGTATTTACTGCTAAGGAAGCGCGCAAGATAGAGAATACCGATGAGGCAATTGAAGAACTCATCAAGGAATTATTTGCAAACCATACAATCGGCTAATTTTTAAAAATTATGGCAGACAAGAACAATCTTATCGTATATCTTGAATACGAAGACGG
>CAYQXG010000115.1:0-6798 GCA_964421525.1 uncultured Sangeribacter sp.
TGCGTTCTGCAGAAGCCTTTGCCAATGCCACTTACCAGAGTGTCTACATCATAGACTATTTCCGAAAGAATTTCCTATACGTCTCTCCAAATCCGCTGTTCCTATGCGGATTGTCGGCAGAGGAAGTCAAAAAACAAGGATATCAGTTTTATATAGATCATGTTCCCGATGATGAAGTGGATATGCTTCTTGAAATAAACCGTGCAGGTTTTTCCTTCATCAACGAAATACCCGTCTCAGAAAAGGATAAATACACGATATCGTACGATTTCCACTTGGTAAACGGACTCGAAAGAATACTCATCAACCACAAGCTCACTGCCCTTGCCAGTCAGTCTGACGGGTCAGTTTGGCTCGGCTTGGCCGTCGTGTCTCTTGCAAGTCATTCAGAAGCCGGACATATCACTATGCAATGCCGCGACAAATCGGAATATTGGGAATATAATATGGTAAGCCATCACTGGGAGAAGCACAAAGCACCAATATTGAATGATACGGAAAAAGAGATCCTGACGCTTTCTATCCAAGGCTTGACAATCAATGCAATCGCAGAACGCATCCACCGCGCAGTTGATTCAGTCAAATCTGCACGTCGCCGTTTGTTTGAGAAACTGGAGGTCAGCAACATCTCTGAGGCAATATCCTACGCTACAAACTACAAGTTGCTTTAATTGACATCGTTTGCAATGGTGGAGAGATAGAATTTAGGATAAGTCTTGACATCATTATCTGCCACGATTGCTATAAGCAGATGTGCCGTCATAGCAGTCATCATAAACTCCCCTACAGAAGACCTTACTTCAGGAGTAGCCGCAAATTTCATAGCATCCTCAACCCAACTGTTGCGAGGTATATGCCAGAATATGCTGTAACCTTTAGTGTATTCAATCATGGCCTTTACTGTATCTTTATCCGACTTATCATCTACGAAATTAGGAAGACGGCAGCCAGATCCAATGACCGTGATGCAGGCTCCAATTCCAAAGTTAAAGGCACAGATTATGGGAACCCCATTCTTGCTGTAGTGAGCAATGGCAGACTTGCACTCCTCTTTTTCTGTGCAAATACATATTGCGACATTACAGTCAGTAAGATCAAGACTATTGGAAGCGATGACTGCATCCGTAAATCCCAACCGACCGATTGCCTGAGCAATCAGATCAGCAGCTTCATTTCCAATAATCACGACCTTTGAATCCGCAATTTTCTGTTTCAATTCGGTTGATAATCCTTCTGATTTTTCCATATCTCCTATATTTGAGTGCAAAGTTACCTATTAGAACCCATATTTCCTGCACACTTTTGTGTGCAAATTCACTCAGAAATTTCCTCGACCTTTTATTTGCACACTTTTGTGCGCATCAAATTAGAAAAAGATCGATTAACTTTGCAAATACAATACACAATTTATCCAATAATTGTGCGGATTATAATTTTCAATTGATGGAATATAAAACTAAGTCAAATATCTATAATTATGAAATCATCAAGAGTCATTGCTACTTTGGCATTCTTTATATGCTTAACAGTTATAGCAAAGGATGTATTGGCAAACTCGGCACCTCATGAAAAAGTGGCCGAAGCTAATAATGGTAGAGCAGTAATCATTGGTCATGGTCCGGCTTTACCGGATGAGTATGTCGTAAGATTGTTGAAATTTGATGACGGTGTTTATAACTTTGTTGCTACCGATACAATTGCAAACAGGCAGTTTAGGTTTGAAATTCCCGTAGGAGAAGAAGTGTCAATATATACGCTCATGTTTGACTATCATGCGTTTCCAACTATGGTCCATAAGATTTACCTGACCCAAGGTGCTAAAGTAAATATAAACGCGATAGACAACTATTCGTACACTTGGACAGTGAAGAGCAATATCCCGGAACAAGCTGAGTACGAACTGTTCGTAAACAACAACAGGGATCTTTACATGGAACGTCAGAAGGAAAATATTGAATATTCTAAGACGAGAAATGTGGAGGCATTACAGGCGATGGATTCTTTAGACCGAATGATAGAGCTTCGCAATCTTGAACTTCTCAAGACGCGTCCAGTAGGTAGGATATGGCTTGAGAAAGCCAAGGGTTTAGTCGTGATGTCAGATCGTTTGAAAATCGATACTGAAGACTTGAAGTTATTGTACGCGGCCCTTGACGATTCATTAAAAAACTCTTCTATAGGAAGAGAAATATACGGTCATCTTTATCCTGGCTCCCCTATAGGGATTGGCGACAAGTTCCCCGAAACAGAATTCTATGATCTGGATGGCAACGTGCATAAGTTTACAGAGTTTCAAGGAAAATGGTGCCTTGTGGATATCTGGAATTCAGGTTGCGCTCCTTGCATAAGAGCAATTCCCGAACTTAAGGTGCTAAAGGAGAAGTATCCTGAGAAACTTGAGCTCATCAGTCTGTCGATTGATTCAGAGAATATATGGCGTCAGGCATCGGAACAACTTCAGTTGACCAGCAACAACTGGAATGAAGGAAAGCGGGACTATGGCATTTTCAAAAGATTGGGGACTAATGCTTATCCTACATTTTTTGTGGTTTCTCCCGATGGCATGATCAAGGATATATGGATTGGCTATGCAACAGGAGAACTGAAACAGAATGTTAACTTTATTCTGAGACCAAAAGGAGAGACTGAATATGCCCAATCCAATGGACGTAGGACTATTCGATTTCCACAGTATCAGGCAAACAATACAGATAGAGTGCTCGACATCGACGGTATTGAGATAAGCGATGCAGGAACAAAAGTCTTTTTCGCATTCGTATGTTCACCGGATAAGTGGATAGCTATTTCTCCTGATGCGTATCTCTCAGATGCCAATGGCACGAAATATAAAGTGCTCTCCACCGATGGGATTACATTGAGCGAACACCTTAATCCAGATAAGGATGGGAACGGCACCTTTTCAATAACATTTGAGCCGATTCCTGAAACTGTCAATACCATAGATTTCCATGAAAGCGCATCCAATGAAGGTTGGACAATCGAAGGAATTGCTCTGAAACCCTGAATAAGAATCCTGTAGTGTGATGTGAAATAGGAAGATTGGTCATGTATACATAAAGAAGAAACAATTTATCAGTTAACAATATATTCTTATAATAAAATATGAAAAAGAAAGTTTATTCAAACCTATTAATGGTCTTACTTGCAGGCATATCGTTCCTTTCGATGAGAGGAGCAGATATAAGAATGCAGAAAGTTGTATTTGAAGACTATATTCCTATCTTAGAAGCGGCAGGCTATTATGTATATAGCTTTGACATAAAGTCTCTCAACGACAAACAATACAATTTGATTTTCTCATGTAGGGAATATCAAGTAGACTCGATTGTGCGCGAAAGCATTTCTCCTTATAAACGAAGTTATGAAAATATGACCTTGATCAGCGAATTTCCTGAGGATTCAAGGAAGAATATTACTGATGAAGAAATGTATGATTCAACACGTGGAATTTATACTTGTGCTGAGAAAATAGTTGTAGGAACATATCCAAAGAATGAATCCACAACTATTTTGATGGTTGATTTAAACAACATATCAACTTTTTCCTTACCTCTTGAATTAAAGCCATTGACTTCTCCACTTGATGGAGAAGTGACCTACATTTATGTTCCCAGACCCTTCAAAGTCGGAGAGATTAAACTTGATACCTTTATACCTCTTGTTTTTTATGGCTCTGCATGGGTTGACAAAGAATATGGTTTCATTCGGTCCTGTGGTGAAGATGAACTATCGCCGGATATGTCAGATGATATAATAAAGAATGTGCCACATAGCTACGTCATGGGAGTGACTGTCAAATCCACAGAGTAATCCATGCTTATTGTCGATTTAGCTTTCTTCACAAAAGCTTAGCCTTTTGAGAGGAAAGTTAATGGCAACCTCTGGAAATAAGACGTTCCAAGATATCTTTCACCCCAGCTAGTGGAGTTCCTGAATAAATATGAATAATGCTTATTAATACACGCTTTAGTGAAGAGGGCTGAGACAATTTCGTCGTGTGAATGTTTCGTGCATTCGGGTGATGTCATGGAATTTGTCATGTGGGTTGCTACCGGCGATTTCAAATACTTTCTTTCCGCTTCTAATAATATAGAAAAGACGAATGGTTTGCATTGGCAGATTCCATCTTGATCAACTATGAGAGTATGATGTATTCAAAGGAAATGCAGACAGATCTAATCGCACTTAGGGATTCGGAAGTACTTGTTATTCCGACGAGACAAATCGGTGAAATTTTGAGGAGCGATGCTGAATTAAATTCCCATTTGATTTTAACTCTATTTGAGCAACTGTATGATCAGTTCATTGACTTATACACTTATTCTCCGAAGCAGCGTTTCGTCAAATTGCAGGAACGCTATCCCGTATAACAGAAATTGCCTCATACGGAGATATCACCTCATACCTGAATACATCTCGCTATCAGCTTCAGCGTATAAGTGAAATACATAAAGAAAAGTATGAATAAACAAATTGAAAATAAACTTATGAAGAAATTATTATTTGCTTCCATCTTAATGGGATTGATATGTGCTTCTTCATGTACCGTTGAGGAAACACCAATAGTTTCTCCTCTCCCCGACATTACTATCAATAATTTCCCGGTTATTGATGGTTCAGACTCAACAGATCCTCTGAGAGATCTCCTCATGTGTAAAGTTCTTGGTTTTAAATACAAGTGGGAACGCAGACCTTTTACTCAGGATCCCCAGGCCGATATTAAAGAGATAATTCCTGAGTACACTTGCACGGAATCCGAAAGTCAGTATTTGGAGAGCACCTGTCTGAAACATTCAAACACACACCAGTCATACATAAATTTGATTGATGATAAGGTCGAACTTGTAATTGCTGCACGTTCCATTTCCAGGGATGAGAAAGCATATGCTGAGGAAAAGAACGTGACCCTTATTGAAAAACCGATTGCCAAAGATGCGCTGACATTCATGGTGAATCCGTCTAATCCTGTCAACAACCTTTCAATAAGTCAGCTTCAAGGCATATATACCGGTGAAATCACAAATTGGAAAGAAGTCGGCGGAAAAGATGAGGTAATCGTACCATACGTTCGAAACCGCAACTCCGGCAGTCAGGAGAAGTTTGAGACTTTAGTAATGGCCGGACTTACTATTGCTGACTTTCCGGAGCTTCAAGTCGGCCAAACAATGATGACTCCCTATTATCAGTTAGAGGCTGATAAACAGGGAATAGGTTTTTCTCCATTTTATTATTACAGCGTGATTGTCGACAATGGAAGCACAAAGGCTATAGGCATCGATGGCGTCAAAATGACCAAAGAAAACATTAAGAACAATACCTATCCATACATCACAGAAGTCTACGTAGCTGTCCGCTCCGACGTCGACAGAAACAGCACAGCCTATGAATTATTCGAGTTCCTGACAACACCTGAAGGACAGGGTATCGTTAATGAAAGCGGCTACGTTCCATTAAATCAGAATTCCGGTGTAAGAAGCACATACAGTAACGAGGAGACAATTGCCTCAATCAGATATACTGATCTAAATGGAGTGTCTTTTAACAAGCCACGTAAAGGTATAATGATAAAAACTGATTTTTATAAAAACGGGAAAAGCAAGACCTCTAAAATATTTGTTGACTAACATCAATTTCTAAATGATAAAAATTTGTTCAACCATTTTACTGATGCTTGTTATGACATCATGCAGCAATGAAGAAAGAGTTGAGTATCCAGCTATAGCTTCTGCAACCATTAACAGCTTTTTGCTCGAAATTCAGGATGCTGAAGGCAACCGCCTCATTGATGATGAGGATTTTGTCAAAGACATAACCTTTATAAAGCCAGAAGGCTATCAGTATTCGGGTCATCTCAAAGAAATTGAGGGAGAAAAATTTATAGAGTCGAATTTCCCTCTTCCTCTGATTTCACAAATGAAATATTCAGATGACAAAACGACTGGATATGGAACACAACAACTTTCTCTAATAATCAATGGCACCAAGTATGATCTTCAAGGGGACTTTCACTATACAAGCATATTATCAGACAAGGAAATGTATGGTGGCAGTGTAATCAAACTTATAGAAATAAAAACTGACAATCCATTTGTTTCTAAGAGTGTGGTATTTGGTAATTATATAAAGATTAGCATTACAATTGAATAAATCAAAATTACTCGGTATATTACATCTGAAGAAGGCATTTATTTACCTACGAAGCAAACCCGTCCCGACATCACTTAATTATGGAGGTTTCTCATTCTGCAATGATAAGTTTGAAAAATATGGTGGACTGAGACAATTTCGTCACAGTGAATGTTTCGTGCATTCGGGTGATGTCATGGAATTTGTCAGGTGGGTTACTTTCGGCGGTTTCAAATACTTTCTTTCCGCTTCTAATAATATAGAAAAGACGAATGGTTTGCATTGGCTGATTCCAACTTGATCAACTAAGAGAGTGTGATGTATTCAAAGGAAATGCAGACAGACCTGATTGCCCTCGAAGATTCAGAAGCACTTGTTATTCCAGATTGACAGATAGGTGAAATTTTGAGGAGTGATTCTGAATTAAACTCCCATTTGATTTTAACTCTATTAGAGCAACTGTATGATCAGTGCCTTGACTTTTACACTAATTCTCCGACGAAGTGTTTTTTTGTCAAATTGCTGAAAGACTATCCCCATCTAACTGAAATAGCCTCATATGGAGATATCGCCTCATTCCTGAATATCTCTCGCCGTCAGCTACAGAGAATCAGAGAAATATATAAGTTTTTAAGTGGCATAGTTGGTCCG
>CAYQXG010000116.1:0-6702 GCA_964421525.1 uncultured Sangeribacter sp.
ATCACTCGCCCAAAACCGCCCCGGGGCTCTTAAAATCTTTATGAGACGGGGTCTAGTTTAGCAAGCTCAACTTAAGGGTTATGAGCTAATGGTTGTGGTTTATTTGGATGTTTTTGCTTTTGCATAGTTGACAAGTATGACTCCTGCCACTATTATCACGAATGAAACCGGCTGATACCAATGGAAGGTATCCATCTTTGCCGCAATGGCAACAACGGTAGTGATGACAGGGACAAGATATTGATAGAAAGCCAACACTTCACTGCCCACAAGGCGTATGGCTGGAGGAGTGACAAGGTAACAGTAAACTGTCGGGAACAATACAATAAATCCTAAAATCAACCAGGGCATTGCCTTTCCATGAGTAAATATGGGCAAACTTGCCGATAAAGTAAATACGAGTGGTGAGGCAAGAATCGCAGTAAAGAGAAATACCCATTTCATCAAGCTGACGGTGCCATAACGTTGTGACGGACCTTCGATTATAACAAGATATACTGCATAAGTAAGGGCGCATACCACAGCAAAAAGATCACCGACAAGACGTCCTGATTCAAAACTTCCTCCACCAAGAATAACTATCAAGGCACCTGCAAGGGCAATGACCATTCCTACAACTTCAAGCAGTGAGACATGCTCATGCTTGAAAATAGCATTGATCACGACCACAAGTATTGGCTGGAATGTAAGGATTATTGCTATGTCGATAGGTGATGCGGTGTTGAATGCAAGGGAGAATACATAGACGAATCCAAGCATCATAAGTGCTGATGCCCAAAGAAGTTTCCAATCTCCTTTCTGAATCTTATCATTCTTTACAAATAAAGACACTATCCAAACAAGTATGGCAGCTCCGAATATTCGTGACAGAGCTACGCCTGATGCTGAAATCCAATCAGGGATAATGGCTTTATTGGCAGGGTCATTAAGGCCCCAGCAAATGGCAGCTGAAAGGGCAAGGAGATTGCCCCAGATCATAGCTGAATAACGACTCTTTGTTGTAGATGATGGTTGTGTGTTCATAGTGGTGATTTTTTAGTTAGAACACACATGCAGATTATATGGTTTAAGAAATACTACACCAAAATCGCTTAATTTAGCCGTCTTTGTATATTTAATACTGAGACCATCCCTCTGATGTGTAGGTGTCAGGATGACATGGAGTTAGATTACAGGGCGCAGACCCGTAACCGAGGTAATTTATCTTATAATCTTCAACATCGTCATTAGTCAATGGACGAACAAGACGTGAAAGTCCGCTATAACTATTCAATGATGATGGGATGTATTGCTTAATTTCTGTTTTGTCGCAATAAATTAGCATAAGCGATTTTCCTACTGCATTTGAATAAAAATAGCCGTAGGTTGAAGTTGATGTATCCCCTATAGATCTGCCGAAACAATAATAAGGCCAATAACAGCAAACTGGTATTAAACTACCGTTATCATCTTTAACAGGCACATCCGAAACAAGATACATCCTAAGTTTTGAGGCCTTCATTTTTGAACAGCACAGATCAAGCGCTGAGTCATTAGATAATATCCAACCTGAAGAAACATCATAGAATGGAGAACTCTTACTCTCTTGTGGGAAATCAGACACATACAGATACTTATTAATCATGGTATTTATTTGATTATTTAAACTACCAATGCTTGAATAAGTAACTTTATATCCTAAATATAATGTATGCTTGTTCTCTAAAAATGATTTACCATCGGTGTTAATTTTATTAGGAATTGCCAAATTGGGATTGCAGGTCACATGGTTATAGGCTTGTCGTTTTTTCCCGTTTCCATCTCTTCCAATTAATTCTGTACCTTGAATTCCACTTGTTTGTTGAACATTTCTATCCATGATAAGCCAATAATCATCATTGTCTTTCAATACAACATCATCAATTATGACTTCTCTTGGTTTGATAGAAAGGGTGTAATTTATGTATTTACTCGTTTGGTTGTTAAATACATGATTCTCTGCAACATCTACCCGAAACCGTACAACCTTTATAAGTTCAGGGTCATCAGGAGCCATCGCGCCCACTGAAATATAAAACTCGGTATTGTTCACAGCCTTAATATCAGGACTAAAGAAAGGTTTAATAACCTCCTTACCTTCAGATAAAGAATAGACAGAAGCCTTATTCGCGTCTGAATTAAAAGAATTTGGGCAATAATAAAAGTCTTTGGATTCTTCAACTGAAAATCTTCCAATCAATGGCCATTCTAATGTATTTCTGTTAGGCTCTGTTTTATTGTCATTAGTAACAGTTACTGATTTATAAACATCCTCATTAATGAATACTCTGAACGGAATATCTATAAAGGAATTGAAGCAATCGGGATCAAAGGCATCTATTTCTATTGTCCTTGCATTGTGGTCCACTTTAACTCGGTCTGTGTTTAGGGGAATAATTGCAAAGTCCATTCCTTCAGGTATAGTAGGTTCAGTAGATGGTTCAGTGGTGGCAATATATGCTTCTTCAGCAGATGGAAATCCGGTGCTTTTCACATCTGTAATGTTCACTGTGTATCTCGTGTTGGCTTTCAGTACGGAACTTCCATCCTTCACTCCAATATTTACGCGATAAAAACTTGAGACAGATTCCCCTTGTTTATGAGCCTTTATGATTAGAGCTGTTGTGTTTTCATCTCCCTTCGTCGAATTCTCAACAAATGAAGGAAAGCAATACAACGCCCCAAGAAGGCTCTGATTGTCAGCTGAAATATCAATAAATTGCAAGGGCTCTGAAAACTCACTTTCCAATGAACTGATCTTTCCTCGAATATTTCCGTGACTGCCATTATTAGATGCATCAAGATAACCGGTATCTTGCCAATTGCAGACTGCAATCTTTTCAACAACCAAATTTTCTGCTGAATTAGTGAAATCAACCCTTGCCACCAATCTATAAAACAGCAATTTATCTGCCTTGTTTACTGAAAGTGTACCATTATCTTCTGTGAAACTGAAAGTATCATCTGTAGCTTGCATGGGAACTCCACATACTTGTGATGAGGTCGATTCCGATGAGTTGACAGAAACTGACGAAGACACTATGCTACATGAATGGAACAAACGTATGTCAGAAAGTTTGGATGCAGAGCGTAGATATGAACTGAAATCATCATATCCCTCAGCAACGTAATCATCGGCATTTGCAATGGCTACTAACTTATAATCCACATCAGCTTTCAATTCCGACGGAAGACGAAATGAGAGTTTATCTGCATCCTGGACACTCACCCTGATTTCTGCATCAGGTTTGGCATTGTCATCAGAATAAAACAACAGGTAGACATGATCGATTGTCTCATCAAATGGTTGCTCATCCGAACGAGAAAACGACGAATCATCAATCGAGAATGGAATGACTATCTCGTCAGCACCGGCAATTTCAGTTTCGAGATTTGTTAACTCATCTGTGCATGCTACAGATAGCAATGCAAGAAAAAGGAGAGAAAGAAAGTGACGGTACATTAGAGTTTGGTGTTTCAGTTATCAGATTTAAGTGGACGCCGGCTTAATCAAGTTTCAAAACGGCAAGGAATGCTTTCTGGGGAACCTCTACCCTGCCGATCTGCTTCATACGTTTCTTGCCTTCTTTCTGTTTTTCAAGCAACTTGCGCTTACGGCTGATGTCACCACCATAGCACTTTGCAGTCACATCCTTACGCACAGCCTTGACTGTCTCACGGGCTATCACTTTGGTGCCGATAGCTGCCTGTATCGCTATGTCAAATTGCTGACGCGGTATGAGTTCCTTGAGTTTCTCACACATGCGGCGACCAAATTTCACACTATTGTCGGCATGAGTGAGTGTGGAAAGAGCGTCTACACTCTCCCCATTAAGAAGGATATCAAGTTTTACGAGATTCGACGGACGGAAATCATGGATATGGTAGTCGAAACTGGCATATCCTTTCGATATGGATTTTAGTTTATCGTAGAAGTCTATCACAATTTCGCCGAGGGGCATGTCGAAAGTAATCTCCATGCGGTTTCCCGAGATATATTCCTGTTTAATAAGCTCACCCCTCTTGCCAAGACACAATGTCATAATAGGACCGATGAATTCCGCAGCTGTGATGACAGTCGCCCGTATATAGGGTTCCTCAATGTGATCAATGAGTGTGGCGTCAGGTAACCCGGAGGGATTGTGCACCTCTGTCTTGTTTCCTTTCTTGTCATATACATAATATGAAACGTTAGGAACAGTCGTGATGACATCCATATTGAATTCCCTGCCAAGCCTCTCCTGTATGATCTCCATGTGGAGCAATCCGAGGAAACCACATCTGAAACCGAAACCGAGGGCAGCAGATGATTCAGGCTGGAATGTGAGGGATGCATCATTTAGCTGAAGTTTCTCCAAAGATGCACGCAGATTCTCAAAATCTTCCGGATCAATGGGATAAACTCCGGCAAATACCATAGGTTTCACTTCTTCAAAACCATCAATAGCCTTGTCGCAAGGACGGTTTACATGAGTGATTGTATCACCAACCTTGACCTCCCTTGAGGTCTTTATGCCCGATATAATATATCCTACGTTTCCGGCTGAGAGTGTCTTGCGCGGGGAAAGGTCGAGCTTCAGAACACCTATTTCGTCGGCATGATATTCCTTGCCGGTGCTGACAAACTTAACGAAATCACCGGTGTTTATTGTTCCGTTTACTATCTTGAAATAAGCTATAATTCCTCTGAATGGATTGAAAACAGAGTCGAATATGAGAGCTTGAAGAGGAGCTTCCGGATCTCCCTTTGGTGCTGGAACGCGGTCAACAATAGCTTTCAGAATCTCGTCGACACCCATACCGGTCTTTCCCGATGCACGAATTATTTCCGATCGGTCGCAGCCAAGAAGGTCTACAATCTGATCTTCCACCTCATCCGGGTTTGCGCTTTCAAGGTCACATTTGTTTATGACCGGAATAATCTCGAGATTATTGTCAATTGCCATGTAAAGGTTGGAGATGGTCTGCGCCTGGATGCCCTGACTTCCGTCTACAATGAGCAAAGCCCCTTCACATGCCGCAATGGAGCGGGATACCTCATACGAGAAATCGACGTGTCCCGGAGTATCAATAAGATTCAATGTATAGTGTTCACCATCGAGGGCGTAGTCCATTTGGATTGCATGGCTCTTGATTGTGATGCCTCGCTCGCGCTCCAGGTCCATATCATCAAGAACCTGAGCCTCCATATCTTTGGCTGAGATAGTATTGGTACGTTCAAGAAGACGGTCGGCAAGAGTAGACTTGCCATGGTCGATATGTGCTATAATGCAGAAATTGCGTATATTTTTCATCCTTAAAAGCTAATAGACTTCAAAATTACGAAAAATAATCCGCATACGCAAATTTTTGTTAGGGATTGACAGCTTTTGCCCAGTCCAATGTACGGTAGTATTCCTCTGCTCTCAATGATGCTGATCCCGGAAAATGACATGAAAGTCCGGAATATTGCTCCGGATCGAAGGCATTGTTGGCTCCATTGAAATCCTTCTTCGAACATCCGGCATAAAGAGTCATCTTCTCAAGGGCTTCGTCAAAGAGTGTCGCCAAATAAACACTTTGAACATCGGAAGAATAAAGATATGACTTGGTAAACTGCCCGAAATCATACAATCCATTTTTAAGACGGCTGTAGTTTTGAAGTCCTGTGGTAGATGTGGGCCGTTTGCCGTATGCGTATATTTCAGATGCGACTGATGCCACCTCTTCAAGGCCATCGGTAGCCAATACGGTTACTGTAACCGCTAAGTTCTGATTATTGTAGTAGTTAAAAAATGATTTTGCTGCTCCAACAAGATCGGGATTAGGGGCTGCAAGCATTGGAAGAGTTGAGTCATAATTCATGCCTGTACTCCAGTCTTCGGTAGGATAACCTGCAATATAATCACACTTATTGCGCAACTGATATACTACCTCGACTCCCATCATATAGCACAGATCAAACCAAATATAGTCAAACATACGGTCAGGTATCGCCCGGGCAAGTTCATCTATATCGCAATAATCTGTAACTCCCTGATATTTATCCATACCATAGCTTTTCTGCAAACCTGAGGTTGAAGGCACTTCATGCTGTGTGAAGTTAGGAATCCAACCAGTGCCGTGGCTCCATAGAATCAATCCGTATTTTTCTGAAGGAGAAAGGGAACGTACATCAGAATAGACCTGACTCATTCGTTCAGGATCTGTCGAAAATGTGTTACGGTCGTAATTTTTTAACTCAATGAACGACCACTGACCATCCGCCCCTTTTCTCAATTCTGATAGAGTAGCCTCAACAGCCGACTGTGAGGGCACACCATAAAGAAGCACACGCACATCTTTGCCCAGGCCATTGACATTCTGAGCTGCCTGTAGCATCTCGTTTTTATCCTCTTCAAGATATGAAGCAAGATTATTGGATGCGACAGCATATATCAGTAGTGTTCGCTTTACTTTTTCATTTTCAGGCTCATTCTTCTTGCAAGAAGGCAGAAGAACCCCCAGATAGATTGCAAAAAGTATAGTAAGTATTTTATTCATATCTATTTTTCAAATTTCATAAGTAGCTACAAAAATTTATGATATACCAAGATACATCGAGATCAGACGCTGGTATTAGCTCAAGTTCCGTCAAGCTGTCGGATTTTAGACCCCGTCTCATAAAGATTTTAAGAGGCCAGGGGCGGTTTTGGACGAGTGATT
>CAYQXG010000117.1:0-6699 GCA_964421525.1 uncultured Sangeribacter sp.
AAGGCAGACGCTCTAAACCAGCTGAGCTAATCGCCCGATTGCGGATGCAAAGTTACAACATTTTTTTCATCCGTGCAAACTTTTTTTGGATTTTTTTCAAAAATTTCTTCAAAATCCTTTCTCCGCCACTCCCGCAACATCTCCTATGCAGGCTCAATGAGTAGCGATGTCCCCTTGAGGCATACGCAAAAATGCAATCCACAGCAAATGTCTTCATATATATACATCTTATGCAGGATACATTATCAAAATGCTATTTCTAAAGAAAAATTCCACAAAAAACAATATTTTCATTGCAATTTCCTCAACTATTATTGGATTTATTTGAAAATTCAAAATATTTTTACTAATTTTGCAACGTTTTTATAGTTTTTAAGGTAAAAAATATGATTGAAGGTAGAAATCCTATCCACGCTCCTAAGGCGCAGGGTCTATATGACCCGTCTTATGAGAAAGACTCTTGTGGTGTTGGCTTGTTGGTCAATGTCAATGGTGTAAAATCACACCGTCTGGTTGAGCAAGGTCTCCAGGTGCTTGAGCACATGGTTCACCGTGGAGCCGAAGGGGCTGACCCTAAGACCGGTGACGGAGCCGGAATTATGGTCCAGGTTCCTCATGAATTTATTTTGTTGCAGGGCATCGCTGTCCCTGAAAAAGGCCGTTATGGAACCGGCCTCGTGTTTATGCCTCACGACGAGGCTTTATATAAGGAAATTATCGATATCATTTCGCATGAGGTTGCGCTTGCCGGGCTCTCTTTGTTGCCCGTGCGTAAGGTGCCTGTCAACGATTCGCAGCTTGGATATGTGGCGCGTGAGGCTCAACCCGAAATAATTCAGATTTTCGTGGCTGACCTCCGTACCAACGATGAACTTGAACCTCGCCTCTATATATTGAGAAAGAATATTGAGAAACGCGTAGCTGAGGAAGTCGGCTCCGATTCCGGTTTCTATATCGTTTCCCTTTCCTCAAGGATCATTATATATAAGGGTATGCTATCCTCGCTTCAGTTGAGATATTATTACCCCGATCTAACCTCTCCTCATTTCACGTCGGCTATGGCTCTGGTGCACTCACGTTTCAGCACCAACACTTTCCCTACATGGTCGCTTGCGCAGCCTTTCAGAATGCTCGGGCATAATGGAGAGATAAATACCATTCGTGGCAACCGCCTGTGGATGACTGCGCGTGAGTGTCTTCTGCGCCCGGCTGCTTTGGGATTTGCCGATCTTTCCCCGATTCTTCAGCCAGACATGAGCGACAGTGCGTCGCTCGACAATGCCCTCGAATATTTCGTGATGTCGGGCATGTCGCTGCCTCATGCTATGGCAATGCTTGTGCCGGAAAGCTTCAACGAGAAAAACCCGATTTCTCCGGAACTGAAGGCGTTCTATGAGTTCCATTCAATTTTGATGGAGGCATGGGACGGCCCGGCTACCCTTCTGTTCAGCGACGGCAGATATGCCGGTGGTCTTCTCGACCGCAACGGTCTTCGTCCTGCCCGGTTTGTGATAACTAAAGACGATACACTGATCATCGCTTCTGAGGCAGGCGTCCTGCCGATCGATGCTTCCGAAATAAAGGAAAAAGGACGTCTGCGCCCGGGCAAGATGCTGCTTGTGGATATGGAGAAGCATAAGATTTACCGCGATAAGGAAATTAAGGAAGAACTTGCTGCTGAATTTCCCTATCGCGAATGGCTGTCGCGCAATCGTATTGTGCTCGACAATATCAATTCCGGCCGTAAGGTGGAGAATCATGTCGACAATTATCGCCTGATGCTCTATGCTTTCCTATATAGCCGTGAGGATATTGAGAAGTTGATTACCCCTATGGCTGCCGATGCAAAGGAACCGGTCAATTCAATGGGAAATGACACTCCGTTGACCGTGTTTAGTCGCATTCATCAGCCTCTTTTCAACTATTTCCGACAGCATTTCGCACAGGTCACCAATCCTCCTATCGACCCTCTGCGCGAGGAACTCGTGATGAGCCTCGATTCCTATATCGGAGCCATCAACCTCAATCTTCTCGAACCCTCGGCAGAGCATTGCAAGATGGTGGAGCTGAAACGGCCTATCCTGACAAACCGTGAGCTCGATCTCCTTTGCAATCTGCGCTACAAAGGTTTCAACACCCGTAAGATTGCCATGACTTTCAATGTAGCCGATGGCGAGACGGGGCTTCGCGAAGGCATTGAGCGCCTTTGCCTTGAGGCCGAGAAGGCTGTAGATGAAGGTTGCAACTATATAGTGCTGACCGATAGGGATATTTCTGCTGCCGAGGCTCCTATCCCCTCGCTGCTCGCTACTTCTGCGGTGCATCATCATCTGATCAAAAAGCAGAAACGTATGCAGACCGCTCTCATTATCGAGACGGCTGAGGCGCGCGAGGTGATGCATTTCGCTCTCCTTTCAGGTTACGGGGCGTCTGCCGTAAATCCCTATCTGGCATTTGCAGTTATCGACGACCTTGTGAAGAGAGGTGCCCTGCAGCTTGACTTTGCGACTGCTCAGAAGAATTATATAAAGGCTGTCGACAAGGGTCTACTTAAGGTGATGTCGAAGATGGGTATTTCGACTCTGACCAGCTATAAAGGTTCGATGCAGTTTGAGGCTATTGGTCTATCCGACGATATCATCAATTCATATTTCGGGCAGACCACAAGCAAGATTGGCGGTATCACCCTTGCCGATTTGAGTAATAATATCATTGCAAGTCATTCCTTGGCGTTTGGCGATGACTTCGATTCCGGATCTCTCGTGCCGCATAAAGGCATGTATGCTTGGCGTAAGGATGGTGAGGATCACGCTTGGAATCCCGAAACCATCAACGCATTGCAGCTTGCCACTCGTCTTGGAAGCTATAAGAAGTTCAAGGAGTTTTCTAATCTTGTCGACAATAAGCCACGCCCGATGTTCATACGCGATCTTCTCGACTTCAGGAAGGCTGAGCCGATATCTATCGATGAGGTGGAGCCTGAAGAGGCTATCTTGAAGAGATTCGTCACAGGCGCAATGTCGTTTGGCTCTATTAGCCGTGAGGCTCACGAGGCTCTTGCAATTGCCATGAACTCTATCGGTGCAAGGAGCAACACGGGTGAAGGCGGTGAGGATGCAGAGCGTTTCGCACCGCGTCCCGACGGTACTTCTGCAAGAAGTTCCATTAAGCAGGTGGCTTCCGGCAGATTCGGCGTGACTGCTGAGTATCTTGTGAATGCCGACGAGATTCAGATCAAGATTGCACAGGGTGCCAAGCCTGGTGAGGGGGGTCAGCTGCCAGGCTTCAAAGTCAACAAGATTATTGCCAAGACCCGTAACTCTATTCCTGGAATATCACTTATTTCTCCACCTCCTCACCATGACATATATTCAATCGAAGACCTCGCACAGCTGATCTTCGACCTCAAGAATGTAAACCCGAAGGCTTGCATCAGCGTCAAGCTCGTGAGTGAGAGCGGTGTCGGCACTATAGCCGCTGGTGTCGCCAAGGCTAAGAGCGACCTTATCACTATCAGCGGTGCCGAAGGCGGCACAGGTGCTTCGCCTGCCAGCTCTATACGTTATGCCGGTCTCCCATCTGAGATAGGTCTTGCCGAGACTCAGCAGACTTTGGTGATCAACAATCTTCGTGGGCAGGTCAAGTTGCAGGTAGATGGACAGCTTAAGACAGCACGCGATGTGATTATAATGGCGATGCTCGGTGCTGAGGAATTTGGCTTTGCCACAAGCGCTCTTATAGTCCTGGGATGTGTCATGATGCGCAAATGTCATCTCAACACTTGCCCTGTGGGTGTGGCCACACAGAATGAGGAGTTGCGAAAGCGTTTCCTCGGGCGTTCTGAATATGTTGTCAATTTCTTCCGTTTCCTTGCGCGTGAAATACGCGAGACAATGGCTTCGCTTGGTGTCCGCAAACTCGATGATATTATCGGACGCGCCGATCTCCTTTGTGTGAAGGAGGGCGTGAAACTGCCAAACGTTTCAGATATGGATCTCTCGAAGTTGCTCTATGTTCCGCAGGAGGCTGCCCAAAATGCTATTTTTAATGTCACTGCTCAGAAGCATGAGGTGGATGATGTGCTCGACAGGCAGCTTATCGCTCGCTCCTACAATGCCATTGAGCATGGCGGCCAGGTGGAACTTGAATTCCCGATAAATAACACGGATCGTGCTGTTGGCGCGATGCTTTCCGGGGAAGTGGCGGCTAAATTCGGTTCTAAGGGATTGCCCGACGACACTATTTCTGCCATTTTCCACGGTTCCGCTGGACAGAGTTTCGGTGCTTTCCTTGCTCACGGAATCACATTCCGTCTTGAAGGTGAGGCTAACGATTATGTCGGCAAGGGTCTCTCTGGCGGCAAGATTATAATCACTCCACCTAAGGGTTCCACTTTTGATGCAGATAAGAATATCATAGCCGGAAACACTCTCCTATACGGAGCAACAACAGGTGAGGTCTATATCAACGGACGTGTCGGTGAGCGTTTCTGTGTTCGTAATTCTGGAGCGACTGCAGTTGTTGAAGGTGTCGGTGACCATTGCTGCGAGTATATGACTGGTGGTCGCACCGTGGTGCTTGGCACCACCGGGCGCAACTTCGCCGCCGGTATGAGCGGCGGTATCGCCTATGTTTGGAATCCGGACGGAGATTTCGACTATTTCTGCAATATGGAAATGGTGGAATTGTCCTTAATCGAAGATATGGCGGATAACCGCGAGCTATATAAACTCATCAGCAACCATTATCGCTACACAGGAAGTGAACTCGCAAAGAAGATGCTCGACGATTGGGCTACATATTCCGCTCAGTTCATAAAGGTGATTCCTTACGAGTATAAGCAGGTATTGATTGCAGAGAAAATGGAGTCAATCCGTCAGAAACTCGAGAGCTCCGCTATCCGAAGCACTTGATTCCCCGTCATTCACCCAGTCTGTCTCCGGGTGAATATCCCCCAAGTCAAGATTGGTGGGGAGCATCCTCCGGATGCGACTATCGTCGCGAAGCCAATTCAAAATTGGCTTCGCCCAAGCAAAAGCAACTCAAAATTCAAAATTAGAAACATGGGAAATCCAAAAGCATTCCTCACTATAAATAGAAAAGAAGCAGGCTATCGCCCCAAACTCGACCGTATACATGACTATACAGAGGTGGAGCAGACCCTTAATCAGGAAGACCGTAGACTCCAGGCATCCCGTTGCATGGAGTGTGGAGTACCCTTCTGCCACTGGGCTTGCCCTATCGGAAACAAACAGCCCGAATGGCAAGACCGTCTTTGGCACGACGACATAAAAGGTGCCTATGAACTTCTGAACCAGACAAACGACTTTCCGGAATTTACCGGGCGTATCTGCCCTGCGCTCTGTGAGAAGTCTTGTGTACTCAACAAGGTGCACGAGCCTGTCACCATCCGTGAAAATGAAGCGGCAATCGCAGAACGTGCATTTCAGGAAAACCTCGTTAAGCCCTTTATCCCGAAGCATCGTTCCGGAAAGCGCGTGGCTGTCATCGGGTCAGGCCCTGCCGGGTTGGCTACAGCCAATCGCCTCAACCGCGCCGGACACTCAGTCGTGGTGTTTGAAAAAGATGAGGCTCCCGGTGGTCTTCTTCGTTTCGGCATCCCCGATTTCAAGCTTAACAAGCGTGTGATCGACCGCCGTCTTAAAGTGATGGAGGAAGAAGGAATAGAATTCAGATGCTCCGTGAAGGTAGGGGAGGACATCACTGCCGACCGGTTGAAAGCTGAGTTTGATGCTGTATGCATCGCTACCGGAGCTGACCAACCCCGTAATCTGAATGTGGAAGGTCGGGATCTAAATGGTGTGTATTTTGCCCTGCAGCTTCTTCAGCAGCAGAACCGCGTCAATGCCGGTGCCGAGATCCCCCGTGGAGAAAGAATTACTGCCAAGGGCAAGCATGTTCTCGTGATTGGTGGTGGCGACACCGGCAGTGACTGTGTGGGAACATCAATCCGACAGGGTGCAAAATCCGTGACACAGATTGAGATTATGCCCAAACCCCCTGTAGGTGATAATCCCGCTACGCCGTGGCCGATGTGGCCCCAGATTCTTAAGACTTCCTCTTCTCATGAGGAAGGCTGCGAACGCCGTTGGCTTCTTGACACTTGCCGTTTCATTCCTGATGATAAAGGCAACGTCAAGGCCGTGGAGGTTGAGGAGGTGGAATGGGAGCGCGACGAAGAAACCGGGCGCATGAATTTGATCCACACCGGAAAGAAGGAAATAATAGAGGCAGAACTTGTATTGCTCGCTATGGGCTTTACGGGTCCGAAGCATCCTCAGCTTTTCGAGCAATTTGGATTTGAATACGACCGGCGGGGTTGCATCAAGTCTGATCCGGAAAGCCATGCCACCTCTGTACCAGGTGTCTTCGTTGCCGGCGACGCCGGAACTGGAGCGAGCCTTGTTGTACGTTGCATTGCCTCCGGTCAGGCTGCAGCTAGAGCAATCTCATCCTATCTTAAGTGATGTGGCTGGGACAGTCCTGTCGCGTCACACAGTTTCTTCCTTAATTGAAATGATCGGAAATCTATAGATATGATTGAAACCCCTGAAGGCCTTCAGGGGTTTCATCATTTTATAGCTAAAAAATGTATCTTCTAAGCGTCTTATGGTGATTTCAAGATTTAGACCCCGTCTCATAAGATTTGAGAGGCCCCGGGGAAGCTGGGTTGGGATG
>CAYQXG010000118.1:0-6657 GCA_964421525.1 uncultured Sangeribacter sp.
AATCACTCGTCCAAAACCGCCCCTGGCCTCTTAAAATCTTTATGAGACGGGGTCTTAGTTGAGGGGGAACAACCGCAGCATCCACACCGACATCGAAACATAAATTATAAGACCTACGACGTCGTTCATGATCTGAATGAACGGTCCGGTGGCAAGCGCCGGATTAATCTTCATTTTTTCAAGAGTAAGAGGAACAAATGTGCCGAAGACGGTGGCGAATATAACCACACAGAAGAGTGAGGCCGCTACAGCAAAGGACACTGCATACATGTGAGGTTGGGTAAACAGCACATATATCAGCACCACGCCACTTATCACCACAGCATTCAGAAGTGCCACCATCACTTCCCTTCCTATCTGCTTCCATGCATCCTTTATTTCCAGTCGGCCGTTGGCAAGACCTTGCACCACAATAGCGGATGCCTGCACACCGACATTACCACCGGTGCCACCAATAAGAGGAATAAATATAGCAAGAGCGGTTACAGCGGCTATCTGAGCCTCAAAACCTGTAAGGATAACAGAATTTATTATACCGCCTATTATACCGATCAAAAGCCAGGGGATACGAGCCTTTGTCTGGGCGAATACAGAGTCATCTACATCTACGTCGGAAGATATACCTGATGCCAATTGGTAGTCACGTTCAGATTGCTCACGCACTTCGTCCATGATATCGTCGACTGTGATCTGACCTGCCAGACGCCCTATGGAGTCAACCACCGGCATAGCCACAAGGTCGTATTTCTCGAAGTCTATAGCCACCTCGTCGATAGGGGTGTCTGTATGCACCCTGACAGGGTCTGCCTGCATCACATGCTTTATCTTCGACACAGATGGGTCGGTGATCATCTTCTTAAGAGGAAGGATACCCTTGAGACGATTATCATCATCTATGACATATACATAATATATCTCGTCGAGGTCAGCTGCCTGCCGACGCATTTCCTTAAGGCATTCGGGCATCGACCAGTTTTCGTTGACGGCGATATATTCTGTGCCCATAAGACCACCGGCAGTGTCCTCATCATACTGTAGAAGGTCGACGATATCTCCGGCCTGCTCCATATCGTCGATGTGCTGGATTACTTCCTCCCTGTCTTCCTCGTCAAGTTCCTGGATAAGGTCGACGGCATCGTCGGTGTCAAGCTCATCGATAAACTCACCGATCTGTTCCGGCTCCATGTGCTCAATGAGTTTCTTACGGTCTTCCTCATCGAGTTCCATAAGCACATCAGCTTTCTTTTCCTTATCGTCTATAAGGTTGAAAAGCCATTCAGCTTGCTTCACGTTTAATTCGCGAAGCAATTCCGCTATGTCGGCGGGATGCAGGTCGGCAATCTCATGCAGAATGCCTGCTGCATCCTCATTGTCGACCATATTTTCTATTCTTTCGATGTCTTCTTCAGTGAAATCCTTCATAAACGACAAAGATAGTCATTTTTTTGAAAATTGACAATTAAAAAATAAAAAAATCCTCAAGTATCAATCTTAAGGACTTTCATAATTTTTAATTTATTTAAGTTTCGCAAGTGAAAATAGAGTATTTATAATTAGTAGTGTACTTACCAGGGAATGTGGTTTATGTATTTATAGACGTAGGTCTGCACTCCGTAGGAGTTGCGCCATTGCATCCAGAGGGTATCAGCATCACTAAACCAATAATTCATTGTAGATGGGCTGTCGTATTCATATTGTATGTTGATCTGCAAGGCAGAAGTGCCGTTGACCGAACGCTGACACCAATAGGCAAGATTTTCATCTTCAAGATAACCTCTGCTGTAATAGTAGTATCTTCCGCGACCGTTACCATAGAACTCCATATAGTTCACTTCATCACCTCTCACATATTGGGAATTCACTTGATAGAGTTGCCAGCAACCTGTAAGATCCTGGTCATAGAAAGTATCGTTCCAACCATAAGGCGGTTCCGGATCCCATATATTAATATTTCCACAAGAAGGAAACAATAGCAGAAATGCTGCAACAACAGGTATATAAAGTAAAAATTTTTTCATAAAAAATTATTTATTAATCTATTATGATTAGAAGTTATTTAAACTTATTTTACTAATTCTAAATCAAGAGTCAAATATCTTATTTAACATTGACCATCCTTAATTAGTTTAAAAAATTAAACGATATATAAATTTGATATTATAAATTTTATGGGCTGCTTGTTTAAATCATCATAATAAAGTGGAACATATTTTCCATACAGCCATACCGGCACTCACTGCCACATTGAGACTGTGCTTGACTCCATGCATCGGTATTTCAAGAATAATATCAGCCATATCGACAATTCTCTGATCCACTCCTTTCACTTCATTTCCCACCACAAGAAGATATTTCCTTCCTTCTTCCGAAATGAAATCCATGAGGTCAATACTGTCGTGGGCCTGCTCCAAGACACATATTGTCCAGCCTTCATCCTTAAGCTTGATGCACTCTGAGAATGCATCCTCAACATAACGCCATGCCACCGAATCCTCCGCTCCAAGGGCAGTCTTCGATATTTCTTTATGAGGAGGAACGCCTGTTATGCCTGCCATAATCACTTCACCAACGAGAAAAGCATCGCAAGTGCGCAATATGGATCCAACATTTTGCATCGACCTTACGTTGTCGAGCAAGACACTAAAAGGAAGTTTGCTTAGCTCCCTATATTCCTCCACACTACAGTTGGTGAGTTCAACAATAGTCTTCTTCTTCATAATTTGGAATTTAGAATTTTTTCTTATTTAAGATAGAATAAAGCTTATAACTCTAAATTCTTCATTCAAAATCATGAAAGCTGCAGCATTCTTTCAATCGGTTTAATGGCTTTCCTTGCTATTTCAGGATCCACTTCAATTTCGGGCTTGCCATCGCGCAGGGCATCGCGCACCTTTCCAAGTGTTATGAGTTTCATATAGTCGCATTCATTACACTGGCACTCCGCATTCTCAGCAGGAGCCGCAAGGAATGTCTTGCCGGGACACTGACGCTGCATGTCGAAAAGAATACCGCTTTCAGTAACCACTATATATTCCTTTGCATCGTCGTTCTGAGCAAACTCAAGAAGAGCGGCAGTGCTGCCCACCTTGTCGGCTATTATCTGGAGAGGACGGCGACATTCAGGATGCACGAGAATCTTTGCACCGGGATGCTCCTTTTTCATATTGACAATAGCCTCAAGCGAGAAACGGTCGTGCACGTGGCAGGCACCGTTCCAAAGAAGCATGTTGCGTCCGGTCACTGAATTTATATAGTCACCAAGATTGTGGTCGGGTCCGAATATGATTTTCTCATCTTCGGGTAGCGATTCCACAATCTTGCGTGCATTTCCTGAAGTTACGACAATGTCGGTAAGAGCCTTGACGGCAGCCGAAGTATTGACATAGCTTATCACGGTATGGTCGGGATGTTCCTTCACGAACTTTTCAAACTCCACCGGATTGCAGCTGTCGGCAAGCGAGCAGCCTGCCTGAGGATCGGGAATAAGAACAGTGCGGTCGGGACAAAGTATCTTGGCGGTCTCCCCCATGAAGTGCACACCGCACATCACTATCACTTCGGCATCGGTCTCAGCTGCCTTTCGCGCAAGAGCAAGGGAATCGCCTATGAAATCCGCTATTTCCTTTATTTCGTCGCGTTGATAATAATGAGCCATTATCACTGCGTTTTTCTCTTTCTTAAGACGCAAGATTTCTTCGGCAAGTTCTTTCTTTTCCGGAGTATCGAGTGCGGAACCTTTCGACTTCATTTTTTTATTTTATAAGTTATAAAAAATAATTTAAAAGAATAAATTCTCAACAACAACAATAAATGATGTAGATAAATGATGATTACTTTTTTCCTTAAAATTTGGAAATATGGATTATTGATTATTTTTCATCGGTTATCTACACTTTATTAAATTGCAATCTTCTGATACATCGTGTCAATGCTGAGTTTGTCTACACTATGTAGACAAATGCAAAGTTAATAAAATTCTTCATATCTATTGTAGAAAAATGGGTGTTTTTTTGAAAATAAGCCTATGAAAAAAGGGTAGAAAAGTTGATAAAAACCATATAGAGGAATTGCAGGTGTAGTTTTTCAATATTTGAAAAGTTGCTTAATCAACAGTTTTGAGGGTGTTTTCTACCGTTTATTAACACTTATCTACAACTTGTCTACAGTAAAAAATGTAGGATTTAAGCAATTTTTAGGGTTCTCTATTCTCTATTCTCTGTTCCATATTAGAATAAATTCTAAATTTAGAACAAAAAGTTTGTGTAATCAGCGAAAAATGATTAATTTTGCAGCGCAAAAGAAACGCACTATAAGATATGTGTGATTTAAAGCAATTCATAATTACCCTTCCGGCTCTTGGTGAAGGCCATCATGAGTATGAGATGAAGGTAGACGGCGACTTCTTCACTTCGCGAGGAAACGATGAAGTGAAAAAGGCCGATGTCACTGCTTATGTAGACATTGACGTTAGTCATGGCGCATATAATATAGGTATTACCTGCCAGGGATGGATAGAAATACCATGTGACCGCTGTCTCGATCCCATGCGCCATGAAGTAGACGACGACTATGATGTCACTGTCAGATACGGAGAGGAATATGATGAGAAGGAAGACACCATCATAATTCCGGAAGATGAAGTGAAATTTGATTTGTCACCTCTTATAGCCGACACAATATTGCTTAGCATTCCGTTGAGGCATGTTCATCCTGATGGGGAATGTAATGTCGAGATGGAGGCAATAATGAAAAAACATTCATCAGATGGCGTTGGCCAGGAAGATGAGTAATATATAAAGAAAAAACAATAACCAAGGGCGGTCATGATCTTTTCCGGTTAAAGGAAGGGAAAAATGGCTGTCTAATAAACTTTGAATAAAAATGGCACATCCTAAACGTAGACAATCGCACACCCGCACCGCGAAGCGCCGTACTCACGACATGGCGCTCATCCCGACACTTGCAATCTGCCCTAACTGTGGCGCATGGCATGTATGGCACACCATCTGTGGTGAATGTGGCTACTATCGCGGTAAACTCGTGATCGAGAAAGCAGTGATGTAATGACACAGGCTGTAATAACAGGAATAGCTTCTTACGTACCCGACGACATTCTCGACAATGAGATGTTGTCGAAGATGGTAGACACCAACGATGAGTGGATCACTACCCGTGTAGGAATCAAGGAACGCCGGATTCTTAAGGAAGAGGGAAAGGGTTCAAGCTATCTCGGAATTCAGGCGGTCAACCGTCTGATGGCTGACTATGGCATAGATCCTATGAGCATAGATCTCCTTATTTGTCCGACTTCCAATCCTGACTACAGATTTCCTTCCACGGCTTCGGTGATCGCATACGAGTGTGGTCTTAAGAAGGCGTATGCCTACGACATACAGGCGGCTTGTGCCGGTTTTATCGTCGGCATGCAAGATGCAAGGGCATATATTACTTCCGGTCTCTACAAGAAAGTGGTGGTGGTATGTGCTGAAAAGATGAGTTCGATGACCGACTATCAGGATCGTCAGACTTGTCCTCTATTTGGCGATGGTGCCGGCGCAGTGCTTGTGGAGCCTTCAGATGATCCTTCGCTGGGAGTGATCGACGCTGAGATCCATATTGACGGGTCAGGACTTCCGCATCTTCTGATGAAAGCCGGCGGCAGTGTAAAGCCGGCTTCAATAGAGACTGTAGAAGCTCGCGAGCACTATGTCTATCAGGAGGGTCGGGCTGTTTATAAGCACGCTGTATTTGATATGTTGCGTTCTTCCCTTACTGTGATGCAGCGCAATGGTCTGGATGCAGAGACTCTTGACTGGTTTGTTCCTCATCAGGCTAATCTTCGCATCATTGAGGCTATCGGTTCAAGAATAAAGCTTCCCGAAGAGAAGATTTTGGTAAATATCCAAAAACGTGGTAACACTTCGGCTGCCTCTATTCCGATCTGCCTTGATGAGTTCAAGCATAAGCTCCATAAAGGCGACAAGATAGTCCTTACGGCATTTGGCGCCGGTTTCACATGGGGAGCTATGTATTTGGTCTGGGCAATCGATTGAAAATTAACTATGCTATAAAAAAGGACGCTCTAAGGCGTCCTTTTTTATTTGTCTTTATATGTATATGGCAGTCCATAAAAAAAGGGATGCTCAGCGAGCATCCCTTGCTTATTGAAGACGTCTATTGATTAGCCGTTTACTTTCTTCATGTGAGCGATGAGGTCGAGAACCTTGTTTGAGTAGCCGATCTCATTGTCATACCAAGAGATAACCTTAACGAAGTTGTCGGTCAAATATACACCGGCGTTTGCGTCGAAGATTGAAGTGCGGGGATCACCGAGGAAGTCGCTTGAAACAACTGCATCTTCAGTGTAGCCGAGTACTCCCTTGAGTTCGCCTTCTGCAGCTTCCTTCATAGCAGCGCAGATAGCTTCCTTAGTAGCCGGCTTCTCGAGAACGCAAGTAAGGTCTACTACAGAAACGTCGAGAGTAGGAACACGCATTGAGATACCGGTAAGTTTGCCGTTGAGCTCGGGGATAACTTTACCTACAGCCTTAGCAGCACCGGTTGATGAAGGGATTATGTTGCCGGATGCAGCACGACCACCGCGCCAGTCTTTCATTGAAGGACCGTCAACAGTCTTCTGAGTAGCAGTAGTAGAGT
>CAYQXG010000119.1:0-6633 GCA_964421525.1 uncultured Sangeribacter sp.
TTGACGGAAAGGTAAAGTTCCGCTATGTGATAGATATGAGTACAATGTAAACTAAGACCCCGTCTCATAAAGATTTTAAGAGCCCCGGGGCCTCTCAAATCTTATGAGACGGGGTCTAAGATCTGAGAGTTTTACCTCTTGTAGATAAACTTGTAATCGTTAGGTGTATGTCCTGTGATTCGTTTGAAAAGTCGGGAGAAGTGATGCGCATAACGAAAGCCAAGATGAAATGCAACTTCACTGATACTCATTGATGTTGAGATCAAATGCGTTTTAGCTTTATTTACAATGTATGAATGAATATAATGTTGAGCAGACCTGCCGGTTTCCTTTTTTATGAGATCTCCAAAATAATTAGGAGACAGGTTGACACACCGGGCGCAATATTTCACCGAAGGCAACCCTGAATCGACAGCTTTTTCCTTTGCATAGTATTCATCAAGCACCATCTCAAGACGGCTGATGATATTGGTGTTATCAGTTTTTCGGGAAACAAATTGACGATCATAGAAACGCAGACAGTAATTCAATAGAGTCTCAATATATGATGCGACTATGCGGCGCGTTGTCTTTGTTTCCAATAGGGAATTAGCTGTTCCGATGCTTCCTGAAATCTGGAATAGTATTGCTTGGAGTGTTCGTTGGCGATCTCTCTGAAATTTATCCTATCAAGACTGCCCATATTATTAAGGAGTGTGGCAGTCTCATCTTTGAGCATTACAGCAAGCACTCTCAACCTCCCGGCATCTTCGGCAGCCATCGTCTCAGCTTCGTCAATAATAACATTGGTGTCCTGATAATCGTAATAGAACCGGGCAATGACATTCGGATGTTCAACAGACATGGCTTTCCCAGAACAAGAATCAATAATATCATTGACTTCCTTTAGGCTCTTTATTATTGGAGTTATTGTATTTGTCATCTTACAGTTAGGATCAGAAATTAGAGTTTTTTATTCACAACCCATCGTCCTGTTTTATTTGAGCCTTCACGTGCCAGCATCCCTAATTTCCTTAATTTTGAAACTATTCGGTTTACTTTTCTTTCTGAGTATCCAAGCTTTTCTGCGACATTACGCTGAGTAATATTGGGATTCTGTGTAATTAGATATAGCACCTTTTTTATCTCGCCATTTATCTCGCCACTGGAAATATTAGCTTGGCGTGTATTGGACTTAGCAAGAGGATAAGTCAAGGTGGATATTAGCAAATCGCTATCGAAATTTACATCATAGCCTGTCAACTCTTTCCACCTGATGATTTTATCAATGCCATATCCTGCGTTTTCTGACAGTTTAGGATGGCGGAAGAATTTGATTATACTCGGGTTTCGTGGCATAGACAACACCCTGCTGCGGAATTCGGAGGCATCAAGAATGAACCGACCGGGATTTTGCATTACAATCTTGTCGGTAAAAACCCTGATAGTAGGATGGGCAGCGGCGAAAAAATCAGAGTGTGCGCAAAAGTTCACCACACCTTCCCACGGTCTCCCACATTGATTTTGGGATGCCCCCTGAGGCTTCCTTCACCTCAAAGTCATCCCATTCGATGTCACTGAGCCTTTTGAGCAGTTCTTCCTGAGTCATATTAACATGTTTTAGAATGCAAAGTTACAAAAAAAATCGCCAATAAGCATCTGGATTCCAGATATATTTATTAACTTTGTAGTTGGAATGGCATGTCCTTTCCATGACATTTTGAAAAAAATAGAAGCGTATGCTCATCTTGTAAACTGAAAATCTGGTAAATTAAAAGTGATACAAGAGATGGCATAGTGTCTCGCGCGTATAGCGTGGGCTACTATCACCATATCTGTATCACTGGCTTACCAGAGCCTTCAGTTTAGACGTGGCATAGTTTGTCCGCGCTTTTTATTTTTATAATATTGTCTTTCTCAACATTTGTTGAGAGTTATTGGTGACAAAATCGCTAATTTTGCGTCAAAAGAATAAAAACCATTTATTATGAACAAACTAATCGTCCCTTTTTTATTCATTGCCTGCTTGATTATGACAGCTTGCAACAATGATGATGAACCTAAATTTGAACTGACAAGTGAGTACCTTGAGGCAACCACTTGGGATGCGCAACTCGAAGGCTCTACTTATCCGAGCGGTTATCCATTATCGGATCACTTTGTAATGCAATTTTTAACGAAAGACAGCGGAAAGTGTATTCCATCCTATGGCGATACCGACTACGAGGGACAATTCACATATTACATCAAAAAGGATATGATTACCTTTAACGGCTCCATCGTAGGTAACTGGACTATGATAGAACACAATAAATCAAAAATGGTATTTCAATCATTCCAGCCCTACGAGTTTACTTTAGTCCTTACAAAAAAGTAAGTAACCTCACTAAAGACAATGAAAAGATACGCAATCATAGTTTCATTTGTATTCTCTGCTTTATGTGTATTCGGACAAGAGCGGCATGAGTCTCACCGGTGTTACGAAAAGTATGAGGTCTCACGGCATCATCGGCCTGCGTATTTTGTCAGCGGTAACGAAGTTTTCTTTCAAGGTCAAACGGTAAAAGGCGCATCTGCATTGTCATTCGATATTCTGCACGATGGCTATGCCAAAGACTACTCTAACGCATATTACTGTGGAGTCAAGATCAACGGTGCAAGCAGTAACACATTCAAAGTCCTCGGTTATGGTTATGCCAAAGACGACTGGAATACCTACTATTGGGGACAAAAAATTGAAAACTGATCATGAGTAAAATAAATATTTTTACAATAATTGCACTTTTTGGAATATTGTGCAATGCTTGCAACAATGATATATTCGTTGAGCCACTGCCTGATATTCCCGAGGAGATTTATCTAGATGGTTTTGAAGGTGCGGAGATTGTCACAATTCCTCAAAAAGGCTTGAAAAATGTCACGTTCGGAGATAATTACGGAATGAATTGGCAACCGTTCACGTGTTATTATGACAAAGAAGGGAATGAACTGTACAACCCGTCAAAAATCAGCGATGTATCAAAGATCCTTTATGCCTGCAAGATGTTTGCGGTGGAGTTCAATATAAGGGGTGATGAAGTTGAGATTGTGGCACTCGACAACGCCCATACTGATCCTGTTAGAGTGTGGGTGAATCTTGATTACGGCTACGCTGAAAAACATTTAGGTATCAACATTGGCGTCGGACGCCCACTTGAGATAAAGCAACTCAATCATTTTATTGATGAATATGTTTTTGAAACCGAAACTGTAAGGATAAACAAAGAGAACATCCACAATAATACTGATCAGGCAATCAAGGTCTCTGTATTTCCATACAAGGACGCATTTTCAAAACTGTTTCTGTCACCCGACGATGACGACTATTGGAGCAGTAGGGCCACAGGTATCGTCCAAGTGCCTCTCTACTATGGAGGCCAGTGGTCTCAATATGACATGGAAGACGTAGATGCAATTATTGGAAACACTACGACTTTTATCTCACAAACAGTCGATGAGAACGAAGAGGGGTATATTGAGGTTCCCGCAAATTCATCTGTCTCCGTTACTCTCTATGTTACATATACAAAACTAAAAACAGGCTACAGTGCTGTTGTGGGCTTTCCCAATATTAACATAGACTGGATTGTGGATGGTATGCTTGAAGTAATGCAACCAATTGACTACAAACTCGAAATTTCTGCCCTTGACCTATGAGACACAACAGATTGAAATCACATCTTGTATCTTTTTTCGTCTTAGGCATTGCTGCTAATATGTCGGCAGCCGACTCCATTCCGGAGGGATTCAGTAAACCGATGTCATGGAAAGTCGGTGTTGAAATGAATCCCGGATGTGTTCCAGGCACCAATAGTTTTCTAAGAGGCACAAACGATGAGTCAAGGAGAATCAATGCCGGACTGTCAGGCGATCTTCGTGCTGATTTCAGTTTCGCCCCCGACTCGAAGGAAGGATTGCTTTACCATGACCTGTACCAAGGTGTGGGAATCGGAGTGAATTCTTTCTTCTCCAATTCACTGTTAGGTACGCCTGTCTCAGCTTACGTCTATCAGGGTGCTCCGATACTCCATCTTTCCGATCGCCTTTGGCTGGGTTATGAATGGAGGTTTGGGGCTGCCTTCGGATGGAAACATCTTGATGAGGAGACCGCTGACAATAACGCCGCCGTGAGCACTTCGGTCACAGCCATGATTGGGCTTGGCGCCAAACTTCATTTTGCCATTTCCAACCGTTGGGAGCTTGCTTTCGGAATCAACGCCACGCACTATTCCAACGGCAACACTTCATGGCCGAATGCTGGGGTTAACTCAATCGGAGCAACTGTCGGCATTTCGTATACAATTAATCCCCAAAGCCGACAGACGGTATCGCCGTCATCGTTGACCGCAGACGCAGACAAAGGCCGATGGATTTGGGACATCATAGCATACGGGGCATGGCGCAAGAGGGGTGTCAATATACAAGATGAGCCTCGGATCTGTCCTGGCAAATTCGGGATAGTCGGGCTGCAGTTTTCTCCTTTACGAAAACTAAACCGCTATGTAGCTGTAGGTCCTGCTCTTGAAATGCAATGGGACGAAGGGGCTGGAATAGAATCTTACTGGATAGAAGGCACACTCGGTAGCGACATAAAATTTGAAAGACCACCTTTCGGAAAGCAGATAAGCGTGGGAGTGTCTGCCCATGCCGAACTGACAATGCCGATTTTCTCAGTGAATGCCGGATTAGGATATGATATCATCAATCCCAAAGGGGAGAAAAGATTCTACCAGTCACTGACCTTAAAGACATTCCTGACTCGAAATCTCTATCTGAATGTAGGATACCGTCTTGGAGACTTCAAAGACCCTCAAAACCTGATGCTTGGCATCGGAGTGAGACTGTAAGATAAATCATTAAAGAGATGAAAAATTATTTATATATAGTCACATGCATTCTATTGGCTACTGTCAATATCAAAGCTAATACGAATCTGACAGTTAAACAAAATCTCGAGGATTTTGAGTTTGCGCTTGGTGAATTGGAATCGAGTTACGCCGGGTTTGATATTTATGTCAATGACTCGACAAGATCAGATTATGACTTGTTAGTTCAATCTCTGCGTTCTAAACTATCACAAGGAACATCTGGCTGGGAAGCTGCATTAGAACTATATTCATGGTTTGATGACGCCCACCTCGGTTTGGTATTACCGTACAGGGAGCAAGAAAAATATTTATCCCCAAGAAGACTTTATAATTCATATCCCGAGATTGAGCCATACGAACCGTCACTGGTGGCTAAAGAGGTAAGTTCCAAGACTTTTATTATCCGATTGCCAGAGTTTGATGATGAAATGATAACTCAGGAATGGACTGACAGTGTTGTAAATGTGGTTTCAAATAGTAGCTATGATAATATAATTATTGATTTACGTGGAAACGAGGGTGGTGACGAAACAATCTGGCATCCTATATTGTCGTTGGTTTACGACCATCCGGGAACTGTAAAAAGTGTTGAGTACAGGAAGTCACCACATAATGTTGCTTATCTCCAGTCTTTAGCTGATGAGTTTCCGGAAACTCAGATGATTCTTGATAAATTCAATCAAAATCCGGAAAAGGAATATGCACTTCTAACTGATACGGAAGATATTTTGATTGATGTACTACCTAATGCAAGGAGACGACTCAACAAAATAGCATTTATAGTAGATTCCAATGTCGCATCCGCAGCAGAAGCACTGCTTTTGCAGGCAAAAGCTATTAGCAACCGTGTAATAATATACGGAAAGGAAAATACAAATGGTAGCCTTGACTGCGCATCTGTCAGAGAAGATGCAGTTCTGCCCAATAGTCAAATTACACTAACCATTCCGATATGCCGTACTTATGGACTTCCGGACAATGGTATTGACAGGACGGGTATTATTCCGGATGTGAGGATTACACTGGATTATCCATCAAGTCTTACTGACAATTTGGATGAGTGGACAATATGGATTGCTTCCGAATTAGAAAAATAAATATAATAACAGCTTATCATACTAATTACTACAGGCTTCTGGAAGCGATGTCTGGAGCTGGAATTTTCACTTGAAAATCTCATCACCGCGGTTTATTCTGGTTGATTATTTTTGCGTAGACTTGTGTAGCCCGGACGTCTGCATGACCCATCAGCTTGCTGTGTAAAGATCAACCCCTGCCGTCATGAGCAATGTGCCGAAAGTGTGGCGCGACACGTGGAAATGTATGTCATCGCCAATTCCCGCTCTTTTCGCCCATCTCATAAGGCTTCTTCTCATGCTGGGGCCGGTTGGAAGCCCATCAAAGATGCGCGCTTCCGGTTCTCCACGTTCCGGGAGCCAGCGGAGGCAATTCTTTCATTGATTGCGCCAATGATGTGCCGTAGAGAAAATCAGGATGGAACATCAGAAGATATCCTTTTGAATGATTATCCTCCCCTTCAATATCAATACCGATAACTTGCCCCGGAGACGTGAAAATCATAGTTCCGGCCTGATATTCATAATGTCCACGCCCATAGCTCACTTTGCCGTTATAATGTTCCTTCAGCATAACGCAGTAAAATCCAAAACGCTTCCGCCCAATCGTGTCTGCCGGCATCTCGGCTAAATCATTCACCGTCACCAATGGGTTCTGTGCCTGAAAACCG
>CAYQXG010000120.1:0-6625 GCA_964421525.1 uncultured Sangeribacter sp.
GGAACGTCCCAAATACAATGCGGCTCGTTATGCCAATGAGCCTGACTATAAATAACATAATAATCTTTTATCCAATAATATTCTTAGGTGACGAAACCGGCCTTGCGAAAGAGTTAACCCACGCATGAAATCAGTTTCATCAAAAATTGAGTCAAGAGCATCTTTTTTTGTTTAAGATTTGCTCGTTACAAAAAAGTTTGTATCTTTGCCCTTTCAAATGTGTCGACTATCGGTTTCGACCGAGTCAAATATAACCGAACCCATTAGCATCCCTTAGAACTGCTTGAGGGTCACTTCTTTTAATATGAACCAACTACTATATTAAAAACAATGAGAATAGTATTATATTTTGTGTGCACAGTGATAGCATTGTGCTTCGCATCTTGTACCAATTCTTATTCCAGAGACCTTAGCCAACTCAATGAAGCCGAGCAACTGATGGATATCAATGTCGACAGCGCAATGACAATTTTAGACTACATTGATCCGTCATACCTCAAGGCAGACTCGACACAAGCAAAGTATCATTACTTAAGGGCTTTTGGTCACATGCGTCAGAACCGCTCAATGATAGGAGATTCGCTTATCGCTTTCGCCCATAATTATTATAGCGGAATAGACGTTGTCCGAGATATACGAACCGGTACCGCTTACGCATGGTATAAGTTCTGGGTAGGCGATACCCCCGGAGCTATCGCTATGCTTGACTCTATCGTAAGCCTACCCAATTTGCCCGATTCTCTGGTGGCACCAACGCTCCGCACACGAGTGCTTTTGGGAGTATCGGAATATCAGGGAAATGAGCTGATTCCTTTTGCTCGGAGACTGATCGCTATTGAAACAGACTCTCTCCGACAAATAGAGGCTAAATATATGCTTTTGAGCGCTTATGAATATGAGGAGAAGCTTGATTCAGCATTGTTGATTTCTGAAGAATTGATTGATTACGCCCGCTCCCACAAATGGGGAGACAAACAGTTTTTGTTTGAGTTTGAGCGTGCTCAGATTTTGGGAGAGATGGGATGTACTGATGAGAGCAATGAAATTGTAGAGGGTATATTCCAGAAATCTTCGCCGGATAACGGAGCTGCTGACTATTTACACATGCAACTTGCTATGAATGCGCTAAACGCAGGAAATGTGAACCTCGCCCGTAAAGAAATTGCCGTTGCAGACAGTTTTGCCGCTAAATTCAGAAAAGAGGATGACACCTACTATCGAAGCTACAGCAATCTCTTACGAACTATGATTGACTTTAAGCAGAATGGCAAAATGAAGCTTGTGTATGTCAATGGGCTGAACAACCGTCAGCAGGAGCGTTACAACCGAGCTAAAGCATCACAATGGGAAAGTGAGCGAAGTGCATTGCAGCAACAAAGTCGTGCATTGGTATTAAAAGCCGAGAGTCAGCGTAAGACGGTGATCATTCTCATAATTGTTCTTATGAGTATAGTCTTGCTTGCAGGGGCCGGATTAATCATCAGGCAACGTAGGCTGCGGGAACTTGAAAACGAGGAGCGTGCCGAAGCTTTACAGAAGATGGTAGATGAACTTAAATCTGCCCCTTCCAAGCCCCAAACTGAAGGCCGCACACCTGAGGCCTTGCGTCGAGCCATGCTTCAGCAACTTGGCATAATAAAGATGGTGGCTGAGACTCCGACAGAGCAGAATCGCGAGATGCTTCGCAAGATTTCGTCTATTGAAAGCGATACGGAGGGTGCACTCGTAAATTGGAAAAACGTGTTTGAACTTATCAACACCCTATATTTGGGATTCTACGATAAACTCCATACAACATGGGGCGAAACACTTACGCCAAAAGAAGAGCAGATAATAGTGCTTATGGTAGCAGGTTTTTCCACAAAGGAAATAAGTGTCATCACAGGGCAGACTACATCTACCATATATGTCCGCAAATCCTCCATCCGGAAGAAATTGGGAATACCGGAGAAGGAGGATATAGTAGCCTTTATCCGCGAGAAGACCAAGGATTAAGACCGATTAAGACCGTAAATGCCACCTTTAAGACTTTAAGAAATGAACCAATGTTATTAAGAGAGTTACATTTCTCAATGGCACAGTTTAATATATGCCGTAAATGATACAATAATTTTAGCCTCACGTTCGGATTCGAAATTGGAAGCAGACCCAAAAGACATGAATAAATATTTGAAAAACGTATTCTTATTGATAATGATGTTTTCGTCATTATATGTCTATCCGCAGTATGATAACAAAATTAGAGCCTCATTATCAGGTGGTCTATACATCAACAACGAACAGGCTTGGCAACTGGAACCGTCAGTTTCATGGCATTTCCATAAATATTTTGGTATAGGTATCGGCATGGAATTTACGAGCCAATATAATCAACCGGGCAGAACGACAGTGATTGACGGTCACGAAGCAGAACTTGCCGGTAATGAGCGCAATGTAGGTTGGATAATATTTAAACCTCATGTCATATTCAAATCGCCTACACTCTGGCAAAGCAGTGATGCTTTCATGCGGCTATGGGTTCAGGCAGAGCCTGGCATCAGTCTTGCATGTCCATTCCATAACTCACTGACATACGAAATCAAGGAATTTCAAGGCAATGTTTCACATATTATTGACTACAGAAAATTTCCAAACAAAGACCTGAAGTGGTTTTATTGGAATGCAAGAATCTCAGTAAACTTTGCGATTGACCGCTTCATAATAGGAGCCGGATACAATATTTCCGATCTTGATTATTATTCCAGTCGAAGAAACATAACATTAGCCAATGGGCAAAAATTCTATGTTCCTAAGAAGGAAATGAGCCAAAGCATCTTCATATCCATAGGTTATCAATTACGATAGTATCCACCAGCTTTACTCTAAGTATTTGTTTTAGTCATGGAGAATATCCCGTACATTCATGAGATGTCATGGAGTATATAATTAAAGGATTGTCCACTCCGATAAAGAAAAAAATCAATTATCCACACTTATGAGCTAAGTATAAGTAATTGAAACACTGCATTGTCAGAAAATGTCAGACAAATGTCAGATAAATTTCAGGGCTTGATTGCGACTTTTTTATTTGCTTTGCAGAAAAATTCGCATCAGCATGAAAAAGGTACTTTTTACTCTCGCGTTACTATTGCCGCTATTGGCTCGTGCCCAACAGGAAGTAAAGATAGATTCCTTATCCACCGCACTTGATGAAGTGGTGGTAACTGCAGAAATGGTAAATCGTTTCTCTGACCATAAGGATTATATCCTGTCTCGTTCAGAGAAGCAGCAATTTCCTACGGCTATCCAGGCTATACAGACTTTGCCCAAGATTTTGGTTTCTGATCTGACAGTCAGTTCCGGCGATGGCAAGTGCGTGAAGATACTGATTAACGGTGTCCCGTCGTCATCGGTTGAACTTGCCTCTATTCCGAGCGGTAACATCTCAAAGATACAGTATTATTCACAACCTCCAATCCAATATTCCAATATGGGATTGGGTGCTGTAATTAATGTCGTCACTAAGAAACGTACCGGTGGCACTATGATGTTGAATACGCTCAATGCTGTCACTACAGGGTTCGGCAACAATGTGGCGAGTCTGAAATATAATTGGGATCACTCTACATTGGGTGTTATGTATAACATTAACTACCGCAATTATAATGATCGCCATCTTGATGAAGTGATATCTTATCCAATGGAAGATGCCCTATATTCCAAAACACGGACAGGACGTAAGAGCCCGTATGCTTATGAGCAACACATGGCGGAAGTATCATACTCCAATGTGAAGATGGATGATTATGTGTTCAATGCTAAGTTCTCTCTCGGTGCTTTGAACCGCAGACGCTCATCTGTGCAAGATTTATTTATAAACCGTTTTGGACCGGATATAGAAGGCATTGCGTCAAGCCACGACAAGGACAAATATCTTAATCCCTCGCTTGATTTATATTTCAATAAAGTGTTTGGCCGTCATGAACTGACAGTCAATGCAGTTTATACTTACTATAATTCATCATACAATTACGATTATGCCGAAAGTGGAATTGAAGATGCATTCTCCACTAAAACAGACATCGAAACAGATAAGTATTCTGTCATAGGTGAGGGATGGTATGGCTATACAATCAGACCAATGACGAAGTTCCTTGTGGGTGTAAGATATGCCTACAATACTGCCTCACAGAAATATTCAGATGTATCGACCACCACAAACGAGTTTTATACATACGCCGGATTGAACGGTATGCTTGGACAAAATTGGAATTATTCTTTGAGCCTCGGACTAAACGGCAACTATTTCAAAGACCTGAATGGCAAGAGCCACGATTACTACTATTTCCGTCCGCAACTCAACATGGCATATTTCATTGACGAATCATCTGAACTGGAATTGAACTATGAGGTCAATACACTTAACCCTACTATATCCCAACTGACATTTAATCCCTATTATAAGGATGTTGACTATCTATATGCGGGTAATCCAAATCTGAAACCGCAAAATACACATACCATAACTCTTTCTTATTACAAGGGCCTCAAAAAGTTTATAATCAATCCGGAAGTGTCATATACGTATGAAAAGAATCATATTGCTCCTGTTTTCAACGTCTCAGATGGAACAATAAAAGAGACTATCGGCAATCTTAAATGGATGAAACACTACAAAGCGAGCCTATTCATGCAATGGATGCCTTTGTACAATAACCTCCTGCGCCTGCGGTTGTATTCTGAAGTAATGCACACGCAAAACAACTATATGGGTAAGGAATGGGATCATACAGGCTATACCATAGCACCATCGGTATATCTCAACTATAAAAAATGGTCGGCAGAGATATTTTATCAGACAGAAACTGAAATGTTGTCAGGCCAGATGCTCACTACGCGCCCGAGTATGGCAAAAGTTGAGGTATCATACCGACCTATACAGACCATGACAGTTGGAATAGGCATACGATATCCGTTTTATAATTCCTGGAAACAGACACAGAAAACATTCGGAACAGATGCCATCTTCATTTCCAGCGTTGAGAGAATCAAGAACAACGCCAATATGGTGTATGTGAACTTCATCTATAACCTGCCATTTGGCAAACCATCAAAATCGCCTAAACAAAAGATTACCAATACTGACAAGGATTCCGGTATCTTCAATCGTCTATAATGTTGCATATAAACAAATAATCATTCCAATCTCTCCAACCTCTCGGCATAATGGGCATAAACCTCCATTGGTGGCGGAGCCTATGCCTCGTTATCATCTACCGGTTAGTCCACCACGTTTTCCATCACGTCATGCGGGAATTTGACGTTTGCCAATAGACAGATCAGGCTTCAATGCTTGGTTTGTCTATTGTTTTAGATATTAGACGAATAATCATCGTTCTTATAAGCTATACATCTTAGAGACCATCCACTATCTTTCGTTTATCAGAAATTATATGTAACTTTGCAATTGAAAAACTCATTACGAATCATAAAATGAGTTTGGGAAAAAGGTAAATCCTCCTCATAGGACAAGATACAATATAGCTCCACGAATCTGGTGTCTTTTGCAGATTAACAAAATCCGCAGAATACATTATCTTAGAAGACACTAACACAATATAAAAATGGAAGAACTCATATTGACTTCTGAATGGGATAAGACTTTTCCCAAAAGCGAAAAAGTGAACCATAGCAAGGTCACTTTTCCTAATCGTTACGGAATAACGCTTGCAGCAGACCTTTATGTACCTTTGGATGCCAAGTTGCCACTTCCGGCAATTGCAGTTTGTGGACCTTTCGGCGCGGTGAAAGAACAAGCGGCAGGTCTCTACGCTCAAGAAATGGCGGAGCGTGGTTTCATCACGCTTGCTTTCGACCCCTCCTTCACGGGAGAGAGTGGGGGCACCCCGCGTTATATGACGTCGCCCGACATCAATACAGAAGATTTCAGCGCCGCAGTTGATTTCCTTGTGACCAATCCGATGGTTAATCCAGAAGCAGTCGGTATTATCGGCATTTGTGGTTGGGGCGGTCTTGCAATCAATGCGGCAGCCGCTGACCCTCGTATCAAAGCAACGGTTGCATCAACTATGTATGATATGAGCCGCGTGAATGCCAATGGCTATTTCGACAGTGCCGATTCTTCGGAAGCACGCAATGAACTGCGCAATAAGCTCGCCGAGCAGCGCACCGAGGATTTCCGCTCAGGCGCTCCCAAACTTGGCGGAGGTGTGCCGGATGTATTGCCGGAGGATGCACCCCAATTTTTCAAGGACTATCACGCATATTATAAGACCGAGCGTGGTTATCATCCGCGCTCTCTTAACTCCAACGGAGGGCGCAATGCAACATCTCCTATACCGTGGCTCAACTTTCCCTTGATGAGTCGTGCAGGTGAGATCGAGAATGCCGTGATGATAATCCATGGTGAGAAAGCTCATTCTTTCTACTTCGGCAGCGACGCATACAAAAAACTCAATGTGGTACCCGGAAAGGAAAACAACAAACTTTTTATGGTGATTCCCGGTGCAAGTCACACCGATCTATATGACCAGAAAGGAGTCATACCGTTCAACGCCTTAACTAATTTCTTTAATGAATATCTTAAATGATTCTCTTTAATAGTATCGGCATTACAACCCGATAA
>CAYQXG010000121.1:0-6598 GCA_964421525.1 uncultured Sangeribacter sp.
TCATCCCAACCCAGCTTCCCCGGGGCCTCTCAAATCTTATGAGACGGGGTCTAATAATCATAATCCAACGAAAGCTGGTCGATATATAGCACCGACGATGTCGATCCTGTGAAATAATCGCCATATTTCGAAGATGCACAGGTGATCATGATATAGCTTGGTATGATTGATGTGCTCCGGTATTTGAGTTCAATCTCAAACTCCTCATAGCCCGACATTGAGGTTCCTCGCTCAAGTTGGCCATATCCGATAACATAGCTTGCATTCTTGTCAAACAACTGTCTGTTGTTGGGGTTGGTGCGTATTTCATAAGGTGCTGTCCAGTCGGTCATCGCTATGTAGATCGAACACGTATCGGGACGCCCTTTAAGATCAGCCATCTCCTTGTTGGAATAATTGATATCTCCGTTTGTGTACTGATAATATCCCCTCAGTTTTGTAGGTCTGACTTTCCAAGGCCTGCCAAAGTCAAGGATACCGTTGGTACCGTCGGTTTTTTTGTAGGCTCCGGTGTAAATTGAGCCGGCAGCAAGTTTTCCGATACCCGCAATGCCCTTAAACTCAGTCTTAAGTTCAGCCGACTTTCCGCTCATTCCGGCCGGCACATAATCTGAAGGCTTCACATTGCTTTCGCCAAGTGTAGCTGCCCCTGTGTTGCCGGTATCCCAAAATTGCGTGCCGTTTTCGTTCCATGGACACCATATTTTGCCATTGAGCCACCATTGTTCCATGTCTCCATCCGGAAGCACCTCAGTTGCCTGTGTAGTCACAGCTATCTCATTACCGATGTTATCTCCACTTCTTGATCGCACCACGTATGGTGTGAGTGGCTTAAGATGCTTGATGCAACAACTGAAAGCACCATCCTTGCTTGTGATGTCTGCCTTAGGCACTGCTGTCCAGGACTCAGACGATTGTTCCCTATATTCGAAATAGTTGTCTCCATCTGCAGGCCCCTCACCATAAGCCCATACCACCATGCTCCATGCATCAACAGCTGAGGTTGTGACGACCTGCTTGGTCCTTTGCGCATAAATTGTCCAATCATCCGTGCGTCCCCATGCCGAGACATCTATTCTTAACGGTGAGGAAAGATTGATGGTGCTTCCAACTTTCAACTCCGGCGTTATAGTCGTGATATTTCTTGGACCTAACTTTATCGATGTGATTTTCAGATTTGTCAGATTGGCATTTTCCGGAACATTTACAATAATCCTACGTCCTACGGCATCAAGCACCGTCTCACCGATCTGACCCTCGATTGTGAAATAGCGTTCTATGTCTTGCTCGGCAGTGATAAGCCATTGGTAGTTTTGGTAGAGCGAGAGTTCCACTGTCATAGGAATAGAGAGATCCCATGACCCTTCAAGAAGGTTCTTATTGCAAGTCGCGCCCTCAGTGTAAGTGAATTCTTTAAATTCGACAGCCTGAATGTCAACCTCCTCGTCAAGAAAAAGCTTGACTGAGTAGTCGGTCGAGTCTATCCTCGCCGGATTAATCTCCCCTTTTGCCGCTATAGAAAGGATATTCTGTGGAATCTTCGGATAGGGCAAGTCGTTTTTGATGCAACTGCCCGAGGCAATCACTATTGCGGCAGCTATGCACGCAGATATATTGTGGAACGATGTTTTCATCTGTTTTTCATATTATAACTGCAACTCCGAAATTGATATTGAATATGTTGAATCTGAAATTGATTCCGCTGGTAAACCGGTTACCGCTTTCCTCTCCGTTTTCCCATTGCTTTTCATTTTTCAGATGGAAACCGAAGACTCCGAAAGACAGATTGAACGCGGCGTTTTTCATAACCATAATGCTGACACCGGGAGAATAGTTGATGTTGAAACTCTGTGTCTTTGTGCGTGTATCTCTTAAATTTCCATCAAATGGACGGATGAAATGAGTGCTTCCGGTGCCAACTGAGAGTTCAGCCTCGTTGAAGACAGCAAAACGACTGCGTCGGCTCATTCCAAAATACTGTTGGATAAACACAGCTGCAGCATAGGAGTCTGAGGTATATTTTATGTCATGTAGATTAAAGCTCATATCCTCGTCTATGTCTACCTTAAACGAGTTAACCCCCATTTCTCCTTTGGTAAAGGCGAGCCGTAATCCGACACAGACGTTGCTTTTTATGAAATAGCTGACAGAAGGCTTTATACTGTAGATTTTCCCCTTAAGATCTACATCCTGAATGAGTGAAAGGAATTCAGAATCCTCCGTGCTAAGCTCTCCATAATTGGCAGATAGGCCGAAATGCCACAATCCCTTTGGGTAGATTAGCCAGTTATATAGTTTCCTGTCAAATCTTCCAAGGCGCTTTGTCGGAAGAGCCATGTGAATAGAATCACCCCTCCAATAGACCATCTCATCAAGATCAACCTTCGTATCGGGTTCTCCGACATTGAATACTTTCTCTGGCAAATTCTTACTATTAAGCACTGATTCCACAATTGGGAGACTTTGATCGGGAATCCAAACAAACTGCCCCCCCTCACGGGTTCCCCCCACTTTCTCCTTGATCTCTTCCGATGTGATATTTTCGGTTGAGTCAGGCTGCGTTTGGTTGTTAGAGGTTTTTCCTGATAGTTCGCTGCTTATAACCGATATCTCCTCAGCAATTTTCTTTAGGGCATTATCCGGATTTTTTTCAGATGTTTTATTACCGGCTTGCTGTTGACCTGATTTCCGGGAATCAATACTCTCCTGCGCCTCAAGCAATTTTAGCGCAGTATCAGATAACTTGGCTGCAGTTCTCGATAATTCACCAAATGACTCAATCAGAGTCTTTGTAGCAGAACTTACAAGAGTATCCACCTTTTCGGGATCAGTGTTTGCAGGTGCATTGACAGGAGCCTGCTCTTCAGCTGCCATGATGGAAGCGGGTGCGAGCAATGTCAATGCCGACGCAATGAGTGTCAGTAATGTTTTGGCTCTTGTCTTCATGATTATAAATAAAATGCCACCCCGAAGGTGATTGAGAAAAGATTCACCCGGAAGTTAGCTGTTTGTGTATTCCTATGGGCTACATAAATTTGGTCGGTGATGGTCTTGGTATGGTTATATTCAAAGCCAAGCACCCCTACATTGACCTCGAGAGCGGCGAAGTTATTAAGGAAAACCGACATTCCCGGAGCCAGGCCTATGCCCAGGTTGAAATTCCTTTCGTAGTTGCCGGTCAAATCTTCGCCAAGACCTGTCATCAGCTTAGCCTGTCCACCACCCAACTCAAGCTGCACTTCTGTGAATATGCCGAATCGCTTTGATTTGCCGAGTGAGAAATAATTGCGAAGCACACCCATTCCGTAATAATTATGTGCAAGCCGATAGAGATGGTCCACATCAAAACTCATATCAGGGTCAAGCATTATCTCTGCGCTCTCAAGTTTAGTGAGATTGCGGTTGTATCCGAACTTTCCACCGGCTGCCATGTCATTTTTAAATGCAAAAAGCACCATCGGTGAGATTTTGAATGAATACGTGTCGCCGGTAACTCCTTGAAGAACCAGAAACTGGTAGTTATTTTGTGTAGACTGACTGTAAGATACACTGACACCGGTGATCCACTGCCCTTTGGGCACAAATGTCACCGATTCGAAATCAGGCGAGAATTCCTCATCTGCATGGGCATTAAAGACGCCTGCAGAGAAAAGGAAAGTAATGATTGTCAGCAGTAGACGGAATCTCTTCATATTTTGGGTTGTCCAAGTTGTTTTTCTTTGTGAGCTCTGCTCTTAAGACTACTGGCTTAAGGCTCTCGAACTGCATTAAATATGCAAAATTAGCAAAATGTTCCAAAATATATGCAATTTACACTTAAAAAAATCTTCATTTGTCCCAATTTGACCATTTTTACATAGTGAGTACATAAAAAAAGCGCAGCAGAAGCTACGCATGAGAATTACATTGAATTTTATTTATATATTAACGTCCTGATAGTCGGCTATGTTGACAGCGTATTTTATAGCGGTTCCCTCCCACGTAAGATTATAGACATAGCGGTGTCCTTCTTTCCAGTCAATTGAAACAGGCACAAACAATGTGATAGGATCTGATGATCTTGTAGTGCCGACATTGATGGTCACCTTAAAATAAGCACCGTCGTTAGCAGATTCAGAGGTGCAAGCCTTCGCTTTCTGTGGAATAAGATACATTGACCTTGAGATATCAATTGACTTTCCGTCGTTACGGTTGACACCACTTTCCGGGATGCTGATATTTTTCACATCTCCATGGCCGGTAGCATCGGGAGCGCCAAGCCGCTCACTTAGTCCTGTCAACTTATATGACTGTAATTCAGAATTACTATTAATATTCCATTCACCCATTGCAATCCTATTCTCGGAATCGGAAGATAGTGTGGAAGTTGTATGATTCGGGAAACGATAGCTGCCAGTACCTTTGATGCCGCCAACTTCAATAGCTAAAATTTCTATATCACTCAGAGTCGGGTCGTTGTTCTGTGCTGTGAAGCAGACCTGGCTCAGTGCATGGCGGAAATTGAGTGTGACGCTGCCCTGGAGTGTGCTCGTTTTACTGACCTCTTTTGCCACGGCATACATAAGGTCGTTTTGCTGTGCCACATCAGTATTGACTTTAAAATCCTTGAATTGAGGGACGTCGCCTGTCATATCAAAAGAATGGTGTTTGCCAAATGCTGTGCACGCATCCATGTCGTTGTGCTCGATAAAGGCATAGAATGTAAGGGAACTTTTACCTGTGGCAGATGCAGTGGGCCAGAAACGTTCATGGCTGGAAGTCCAGGAATTGCCTCCGTCTGCAGAAGCCATTTCATCCACAGCTCCGCCATAATAGTTTGAATCTCCTTGGTAAGCAGTCACCTTGAAGCGGGTTGGGCGTGAGTTATTATTATAGGAATCGACTGCGCGTGTAAGGTTTGGGGTCTGAACTTTGAAACAAATGGCATTGCTTTCTATTGAAGAAGCAAGTCCATTCATCTCTTCATCTGAAGAGCAAGCTGTGACAATTAGCACACAAAAAGCAAATGTGGCAAGTTGAAATTTCGTTAGTCTCATAATCTGATATTCAAGTTGACTAATGCTCCTTATTTATTCTTATTTTATCTGTTTAACACTTTTATATAGCTTATCCGCACGATGTTACGCTTGATTTAACTGAATATTCACAGCTATGTATCATTATGATCGTTTTGGTAATGATTTTGCAATAAAAGATTTTCAACCTGCTGTTTTTGCAATATGAAATAAATGCTGTTAAGTAGTTAATAAAAAGTAACTGCAGATATAATATATCGTTTATTTTTTTGCTACCTAATGTAGAATTTTGAAGAGGAATTTTGTCATCTGAAGTATTTTGCCTATTTTTGCACTCCGATCTCTGAAAAACTTTGCAAACTCAAAACTATGAATATTCTCGTGACCGGTGCAGCCGGATTTATAGGCAGCGCAGTCTGCCACAGACTCCTCTCGAAAGGCAACACTGTGGTAGGACTCGACAACATTAACGACTACTATGACCCTGAATTAAAATATGGTCGCCTTAAAGAACTTGGAATAGAAAAAGAAGATGTTGCTTGGTACAAATTTGCAAAAAGTAACGTCTACGACAGTTTTTCTCTGATACGCATGAATCTTGAAGACACCCAGGCTATGCAGATGCTATTTGCAAACGGCAATTTCGATCTGGTAGTAAACCTCGGAGCCCAAGCAGGAGTACGCTATTCCATTACTAACCCTCAGGCTTATATCGAAAGCAACATAGATGGATTCATAAATATTCTTGAAGGATGTCGCCATAACAAGGTGAAGCATCTTGTCTATGCATCCTCATCAAGTGTGTATGGTCTCAATGGGCAGGTACCTTTCTCTGAACATCACGGAATCGCCCATCCGGTAAGTCTCTACGCCGCCACCAAGAAGAGTAATGAACTGATGGCTCACGCTTATTCAAAACTCTACGATCTCCCGACTACCGGCCTCAGATTCTTCACTGTCTATGGACCTTGGGGACGTCCGGACATGTCGCCGTTCCTCTTTATCGACGCAATTCTCCACGACCGTCCTATCAAAGTCTTCAACAATGGAGACATGCTTCGCGATTTCACCTATATTGACGACATTGTCGAGGGTATAGTCAGGATATGCGAGGTAATTCCGGAAGGAAACAAGGACTGGGATGAGACAAATCCTGATCCTGCCACCTCTCCTGCCCCATATCGGGTCTACAATATCGGCAATCAGCAACCTACACGACTGATGGACTACATAAAATGTATAGAAAATGCAATAGGACGCGAAGCTAAGAAAAACTTCCTCCCGATGCAGCAAGGAGACGTGTATCAAACCTATGCAGACTCATCAGCCCTTGGAGAAGCTACCGGGTTCAAACCCGACACTGCTCTCCAAGACGGAATAAACCGTACTGTGGCTTGGTTCAAGCAATATTATGGCTTATGATCGCCCGATGACAAAAATACTTAAGCGACATCATACATGAGTTGCTTTATAGATTGATGCTGCCTGAAATTTCAGCGTTTCACCGTCAAGTCGGATGAATAAAGGTCTTTAGACCCCGTCTCATAAAGATTTTAAGAGCCCCGGGGCGGTTTTGGGCGAGT
>CAYQXG010000122.1:0-6594 GCA_964421525.1 uncultured Sangeribacter sp.
TGAGCGCGAAACGCTTCTTCGCCGCGCAGTTGGTCTTTACCTTTGGCATTTTCTTTAAATTTTTAGTTGTTTGTTTTTACCTCGGCAGCGCTCCTCACCAAGAGGAAAGGGGTGTGCCTACGGTCTCTAATTATTAAATGGTTCTTCCGAACGTTTCTTTGTCACTCTTCAGAAGCCGATTCTTCAGCAATCTTTTCTTTTGCTTCCGGCTTTTGAGATTTCTGTTTTTGGTTGTCCTGCTTAGGTGCAGCTTTCTTTGCACCGGGCTTAAGGGGCGCCATCATTATAGTCATGCGCTTACCTTCGAGCACAGGCATTGATTCGAGACGGCCATAATCTTCAAGATCGTTGGCAAATCTAAGAAGCAGCACTTCTCCTTGCTCCTTGAAGAGGATTGAGCGACCTCTGAAAAAGACGTATGCCTTGACCTTCGATCCTTCCTTCAAGAAACCCATGGCATGCTTCAGCTTGAAGTTATAGTCATGGTCGTCGGTCTGGGGACCGAAACGAATTTCTTTCACCACAACTTTGGCAGCTTTTGCTTTCTGCTCTTTCTGACGCTTTTTCTGCTGATACAGGAACTTCTGGTAGTCAATGATCCGGCAAACCGGTGGATCGGCCTGGGCAGTTATTTCCACAAGGTCGAGTTCCAGTTCATCGGCAAGCCTACGTGCTTTATCGATAGGGTAGATGCCAGGTTCGACATTGTCGCCTACCAGTCGCACTTCACGAGCGCGGATTCTCTCATTAATTACGTGCTGATCTTTACCGTTGTTGTTTCTGTCGCCGGGATTCGGTCTTTGTCCCGGTTTTGGACGATTGGCTCCCATGGGGGGGCGTGGTCCGGAAAATTGGGGTTTTTTCTCCAAAGTGTGGGGTTATTAGTTTAACTTATGATTTATTTTGTTGGTTACAATCAGTCTTCTCTATTTGTAGCAGCTGCTACTTCTGCATTGACGAGAGCTGCGAAATCAGCGATGCTCATCACACCCTTGTCGCCGTCGCCCTGCTTACGAACTGACACCGCTCCCTCGGCAGCCTCTTTCTCTCCGACAATCAGCAGATATGGAATCTTCTTAAGTTCATTGTCGCGAATCTTCTTGCCGATTTTCTCATTGCGGTCGTCAACTGTAGCGCGGACACCGGCCTTATCGAGTTCCTTAACAACTGTTTGTGCATACTCATTGAATTTCTCCGAAATCGGGAGCACAACGCACTGTTCCGGAATTAGCCAGATTGGAAGTTTACCAGCAGTGTGCTCGAGAAGCACAGCTACAAAACGTTCCATCGAGCCAAACGGAGCGCGGTGTATCATCACCGGACGATGCTTCTGGTTGTCAGCACCTGTATATTCAAGGCCAAAGCGCTCAGGCAGGTTATAGTCGACCTGAATAGTACCTAATTGCCAACGGCGACCAATAGCATCTTTCACCATGAAGTCAAGCTTCGGACCATAGAATGCGGCTTCGCCTTCAACTTGCTTAGCTTTAAGTCCTTTCTCTGCACATGCCTCAATGATAGCATTCTCTGCAAGATGCCAGTTCTCGTCTGAACCGATATATTTTTCCTTGTTGTTCGGGTCGCGGAGTGAAATTTGTGCTTCAAAGTTCTTGAAGTCAAGCGCTTTAAAAATGTAAAGGATGATATCCATAACCTTCAGGAACTCTCCCTTGATCTGTTCGGGAGCACAGAAGATGTGGGCGTCATCTTGAGTAAAACCGCGTACACGCGTCAGTCCGTGGAGCTCTCCGCTCTGCTCATAACGGTAAACAGTTCCGAACTCGGCAAGACGAAGCGGAAGATCGCGGTAACTGCGTGGATAAGCTTGGTATATCTCGCAGTGGTGGGGACAGTTCATCGGTTTGAGCATGTATTCCTCACCCTCCTCCGGAGTATGGATTGGCTGGAATGAGTCCTTGCCATATTTTGCCCAGTGGCCGGAGGTCACGTAGAGGGCCTTGTTTCCGATATGCGGGGTGATTACCTGGAGGTAGCCATATTCCTTTTGGATCTTGCGTAGGAATTGCTCAAGCCGATCACGGAGAGCTGCGCCTTTAGGCAACCAAAGTGGAAGACCCTGACCAACTCTCGGAGAAAATGCAAATAGTTCCATTTCCTTGCCAAGCTTGCGGTGGTCGCGTTTCTTAGCTTCCTCGAGAAGGGTCAAGTATTCATCGAGCATCTTTTTCTTAGGGAAAGAGATGCCATATACGCGCACGAGCTGCTGGCGTTTTTCATCTCCTCTCCAGTATGCTCCCGCGAGAGAAAGGATCTTTACAGCCTTGATAGGTGCGGTGCTCGCGATGTGAGGGCCACGGCATAGGTCGGTGAAGTCACCTTGAGTGTAGGTCGTGATGTGTCCGTCTTCAAGTTCACTGATAAGCTCGCATTTGTAGGTCTCGTTGCGATCTCCGAACATCTTCAGGGCATCAGCCTTTGAGATATCTTTTCTTGCTATAGCTTCCTTTCGAGCAACAAGCTCTTGCATCTTCTTCTCGATTTTGGGGAAATCTTCAGATGTTATCTTGTGCTCTCCCGGGTCTATGTCGTAGTAAAAACCATTTTCAATAGCCGGACCGATGCCAAATTTAACACCCGGATAAAGCTCTTGAAGAGCTTCTGCAAGAAGGTGTGCTGAAGAGTGCCAGAAAGCATGTTTGCCTTCCGGATCTTCCCATTTGAAAAGCTCTATAGTCGCGTCTTCATTCACGGGGCGTGAAATGTCCCAATCCTGACCATTGATTTTAGATGCAAGCACATCAGCTGCGAATCTTGGGCTGATGCTCTCAGCAATCTGAAGAGGAGTCACCCCTGCTTCAAATTCCCTTTTTGATCCGTCGGGAAACGTTATGTTGATCATACAAATATGTTCTATTTTGATGGTTTAATTAATTGTCAATCACGTGCGTATGAGAACATTGCCGTTGAGCTTGTTTCATCCGTGCAAATTTTAACGCGCAAATTTACAAAAAAAATCACACATCTACAAATATTTAGCCTTCTATTTGTTTTATTTCGCAGAAAATATTAATTTTGCAAAGAACAGTTAATTTTTAGGGAAGATATGTTGAAAGATAAGATTGAAGCTCTTCTTGAAGAGTATCTCGAGGCTCCGGAAGCGTGGAGTGACAACGTGATGATAGAGGTGAATCCTGAGTCGGTGGATGCGCGCCTTGCTGAGGTGGACGACGAGGCAATTGAGACAAGTCCCCTTGATTACTGGGCGGTGATGGATCTATTGCAGATGTCTGTGTCAAATCCCGGCGAGTGGGAGATAGACCGTGAGGCACTCGATGAGCTCGCGGCATCATACTTGAATCAATAGGAAAGTAGGGACGTGGCGTGCCACGTCTCCCGTGAATGAATATGAGATGCACAGACAATTCGGCTTGTGTCCTTTTCCGTGTCTCATGTTTATTACGTGATTAATATCTTTACTTTAATAGCAACTATTAGAAGTCAAATCCGAGCCTTACAGAGAAAATATTGTACATACATTTATTTTCTTGGTCACCGAGAAGTGTAATGCCCAATCCGATATTAAATGCAGTCTTTCTGCCCCGGTTAAACCTATATCCAACGGTGGGAGAGAGATAAAGCCCCTTGTTTCCGGCTATATTGTAACCAATGCGGATATCGCCGTAAGGTGTGAATTTACCAAAAGCCTTGTCATATCTGAAATCGGCGAATACCGGAAGCATGGCTCCCGGATAACCAATGGAGACATCCAACCCTGCTCCAAGATAGACGTTGCTGTTAAACTGATAACCGTGGCTTGTCGATATACCGGTATAAATAATCCAATCAAGTATATTTTCGGAGTGCTTGTAATCGGAAGGCCCAAAAGAATTATCCCATTCTATGAATCCACGATATCCTGCTGAAGGCTCTTTGGAATGGACCATACAATTACACATTACAAAAAGAATGAAAGTGAAAATAATCTTTTTCATAATTTTAGTAGTTTATAGTTTGTTTCTCAACTTCATGGTATTCAGTTCTATGTGCTAAATAATGACTCTCACATAAAGCGCCTCTCCGAGGGCGGCAATTGTGGTTCATCCTTTTGCAAAAAACGTGACTTTTTTTGGATATCCATAGTTATCTATTGGAAAACAGGAGCAGAGGAATAAATGTGAGAAGATGATAGTTGCAAAGCATGCGAGAAATTTCCTAAGGTTTGTCATACATAATTAATCGAATTAAAGAATTATAGTTTTTATTCATGTTTTTTTCACTCCCCGGATCGAATTCTATTAATATGCCTCATATAAATAACCAGAGGAAATGGCAGTTCCCTGGTTCTCACTTGCCATGCATAATGAGCTAAAAAAGCCGATACAAAGACATAGAGCAAAAATTTTTCCGTGTGACATGTTTATTAGATTTTAGATAAAAATTTGATTTAGTTTTTTCGCCTGCAAATTTATAAAAAATATTCAATAAAAAGATCAATAATATGATAAATACAGTCTTACACTTATATTTGTATCTTACTTAAACTCAGAATATTAACTTGATATAATCTAAAATAATCTTACACATTTCATAAGGGTTTGATTTATATTTGATTACAAATATATTAACCACTTACAAGTAAGCGCGTACAGAAAAGCATTTTGTTTATATACGTCAAGAGGCAATCAAATCGTGGGACACTGATTACTGAGTCTTGCAAGAAACAGCTCCTTATCATCAACATTACTGTCGCTAATCTTTTGGATCATTCTTTTTTTTCTGACATAGAAGTTGTTTGCTGTGATGTCTAAAATAAAGCATATAGATTTGACCGAGAATCCGGTAAAAATCAATGCGCAGAATACAAAATCTCTTTCTTTTAGGAATAGACATTCATTCCGTAATTTTTTGACTATTCCATTCATATAGCGATCCACTTCTTCTTCAATCTGATGCAATCCCTCTTCTGATCTGATGTTTCGGACTTCTACGTCTATCTCTTTTATCAATAGTTCATGAAACTTACTTAATGCTCCTTTTTCATAATAATCTTCGCATAGCCGGTTTAAAGTTGACCATTTCTTTTTCAGCAAGCTTTCTATAATTAAATTTTGACTTTTGCATTTGTCGTCATATTCTTGCTGCAGTTTATCTAACTGCTTTCTGTGCAGTTCTGTTTTCTCTATAAGAGCATTGCGCATCATGTCAAGATCCTTGTTGGTTTCGCTATGCACTTTTTTAATGTCGGCAAGCAGTTGGGTTTGAGTTGCTATTGTATTAAGCTTCTCATCTATCTCCTTCTTCAGGGCAGCTTTCTCAGCACTGATTTTATCTGAGTATGCACTCATGCTTATCAATGACTCTACTTTTGCCTCCAATTCAGATTTGTAGGAGATATTCTTAAGTTTTATATAGCGATAGATGAAAAAGGATGCAATGCCGGCTAAAATAATAATAATGATACTTATTATCAAATGTAATTTTGCCTCCCTTTGTTTCTTCATCGCCATATCTTCATAGAAATCTCGTTCAGCACCAGTCACAGATTCGCTGATGATTTTTTCTGCGATTGAATTCTGATAGTAAAGCAGTGAGTCAGTTAATCCTATCATGACAGTGTTGCCGGATGATTTTTTCATCTCCTCGTAGCAAGCATACAAAGTCATCACCTTATCTTCTATAGTATTTGCAGAGCTTAGTATGTCGGTTATATCCTCAGCTATATCACTATTATTCCCAATGCTTTTGATTTTAAGGCTTAATATTTTATTATCAATACTCTGCACCTGAGATCGCGGATGATTAAGGATCTCCAAGTCATAGTTATCAAGTTCATCAATTTTATCAAGTGATATCAATGCATCTATCCGTATCCGCCTTATAAAAACTTGAAGCAAAGAATCATTAGGAGTTTCTCGTGTTGTTATGTCGTAGAGACTGTCAAGAAGAAGCAGAGCCTCTTTATATTTTCCCTGATTGATCCTGACATTCGCAAGTTCAGCAGTCATATAACGTTGATTGATAGTTTTATTCGACTTGCCGAAGTAATATATTGCTTCCTTTCTGTATTTTTCTGCTTCCTTATAATTGAAGGCAAAGAAAAATAGGTCGCCGACCCTTTCAGTAGCCTTGGCCCGCCAGTAATCGTTGGTTAGTCGTTTGCTTTCTTCATAAGCTTCGAGGTAATATCTCATGGCATCGCGGTATTTTTCTTGATTGTATAACACCTCACCCATATAGAAGCAAGAGCGAATTCCTTTGTCGCCCGATATGGAGCTTCTATATTTATTGTATGCGATAGATATGAGTGAATCAGATTGCACCTCTATGTCATTCTTTGTCAGAGCCTGCGTCAACAAAAGTGAATAAAGAGGGAGATCCCGGGCATCGATGTTGTTCCGGTCTATAGACAGAAGAATAGTCATTGCGCTGTCCGGATTTTCTTCCATGATGGCATCCGCCTGATTTAGACATCTACGTTCGGGAGTAGAGCAACCGCTCATGATGAAAGCAAGCAGAATGAATGTGGAAAGCAAATATTTCATATAAAATGAATTATAATAAAAAAAAGGACCACAGATTATTGTCTGTGGTCTTTCTTTGTGTCCGAAATGAGACTCGAACTCACACGAGCGA
>CAYQXG010000123.1:0-6450 GCA_964421525.1 uncultured Sangeribacter sp.
TTCCATCACTTTCCGTTGCTCGCGCAGCCGAATTGCCAAGGTGATGTAATCTTCCTTGCCGGCCGGAGTATGTCCCGATCGGTATTGCGATACAAAATTACTACAAAATTTGAAAATACCAAAACAAAAGGATGATTTTTCACTTTTTTAAAAATCAAGATCCTTTACATAGGCTGTGCATGCACATAATAGAGGGAGTCCGTTGCATGTGCCGCGGGAAAGAGTGCGTTATGAGTTGTCTATATGTTGCTTATAAAACCGTTAAGAGCCTGTTTGGGAATGTAGCCGGTGTAGTGTAAGTGTAGCTTGATTGTTTGCCGGTTGCACAGCCGGTGGGGGGGGGTAAATAGCTGATTGTTAATGCGATGTAAACTGGCAGAAAAATAAGCGAAAAAATCAGTGTGGAGGGCTATGCTGAGGCGCATTAGGAGGTCGGTGTCGACGCATGTACGGGAGAATATGTCGTAGATGTTGCGGCGGTCGCAGTGTATCTTGCGGCTGAGCCAAGTGACTGTACGTTCCTGACGGCGCAGTTCCTCTTCAATAATTTTCCCTATGTGTATCGGCTCGTAGTCGAGGTGGGCATTTACATCCGTTTTCATTCTAATGCATATTTCTCATGTGCACATAACTGTTACTTGCAAAGCTAAGCGCTGCAAGAACAGTCATTGCTGACTATCAAAATATTGCAAACGGGATGCAATCTATGTTAGGGTTTAGGTACTTATCGGCACCAAGGGAAGAAGGGCCGTTCCCATCACTTCTGGCTGCCACCGGACAGCCAAATTGCCAAGGTGATGTAATCTTCCCTGCCGGTCGGAGTATGTCCCGATCGGTTTTGCAATACAAAATTACAACAAAATTTGAAAATGGCATAGACAAAAGTGTGTAATTTTCTTTCACACTACATGTGGAGTTCTGATTTATGTCCGATGGTGCGGGTATAGCTGAAGATGCCTGCGTATAGGGCGAATGATATGTTAACCCCCATAACGCATGCTGCTCCTATACCCTGGATTGCTCGGGCAATGACCACAGTCACATCGAGTACTGTCATCACGAGCACTATCTGCAATGCGATGACAGCTATATATTTTCGATATGAGAAGCCTATGCCTGACACTTTAATTCAATGATAAATTATAAATGATCAATGATAAATTATAAATTATAAATGATCAATGATAAATTATAAATTATAAATAATCAATGATCAATTTTAAATTATGAATTTTAAATTATTAAAGGTCACTTGTCAAGTCTAACCCTATTTCTGATTTCCTTACAATGCAGAGATGACGGTTTGGGCAATCTGGCCCGGGGTGAGGCCGCATTCCTCCTGGAGGTCTGAGTAGTTGTAGCGGTTGAGGAATTTCTTGGGAAGACCGAGATTTATGACCTTAACCGGCGACTCACCAAGATAGGATGCTACTTTCTGACCGTATCCTCCGTCGATAATGCCGTCTTCAGCTGTAATGACTACGCTATAGTCTTTGAGTGAGTCGAGGGCCTTGGTGTCGAGAGCTGACAAGTTGCGGGGATTGATAAGGGTGGCTTTTATACCTTGCTTCGCCAACATGTCGGCAGCCAGAGACATGTAGGTGAACATAGTTCCGGCACCGATAAGGGCAACTTTCTCTCCGTTGCGTACAATGTCATATTCAGGTTTAGAATAGTCATCAAGAACCTTGATTTCCTTATTGGAGACAGCCTCAGTTCCCGGTATACGGATAACTGTTGCGAACTTGTCTTGTTTTATTGACCAGTCGAGCATAGCTTCAAACTCTTCCTTACATGTAGGTGCGAGATAGAGAAGATTTGGGATATTGGAAAGTAGGGCAATGTCGAAAAAGCCCAGGTGTGTCTCATCGTTCATGCCAAACATCGAACCATAGAACACCACAAATGTGGCAGATTGACGGTTGAGGGCAATGTCTTGGCTGAACTGGTCGTAGGCTCTCTGAAGGAAACTGCTGACAAAACCAACTACAGGGCGCATGCCACCCTTGGCAAGACCGCTTGCAATATCAACTGCAGCTTGCTCTGCTATACCGACGTCAATAAACTGTTTCCCGGCTTCAAGACGACGAGCCTTGTCGAAGGCAAGCACACCCGGAGTTCCGGCAGTGATAGTCACGACTTTTTTGTTTTCTTTCATCTTAGCGAGCATCTTCTTTGCGAAGAGTTCGTCGTAGCTTTCAGGAGCATCTTTTGGCCTCTCATGAAGAGGCGCCCCTGTCTTTGGGTCGAATGGTCCGGCATAGTGGAATTCCTCCTTGTCTTCCTCCGCTATCTTCAGTCCCATTCCTTTTTCCGTGTTTATGTGCACCACTACAGGATAATTGATATCCTTTACCGATTGGAACATATCGATTAGGCTCTTGAGATCGTTGCCATATTTCACATATCTGTAAGCATATCCCATTGAGCGGAAGAGGTTTGGCTCGCCTTCCCCATTGGTGTTGCGCAGAAGACGAAGGTCGGCGTATATACCACCATGATTCTCAGCGATGCTCATCTGGTTATCGTTGACAACAACGATGAAGTTGGAGCCAAGGGTTGCTCCATAGTCGAGACCTTCGAAGGCTACTCCACCGCTTAGCGAACCATCGCCTATTACAGCAACCACATTTTCTTTTTCTCCCTTGAGATCGCGGGCTTTGGCAATTCCGGCCGCGAGCGCGACTGCAGAGGAAGTGTGTCCGAGTGAGTAGAGATCATATTCACTTTCCGTCGGGTTGGTATAGCCGGTGACATCGTCATAGTGAGCCGGGTCGGTGAATGCCTGCATACGCCCGGTTATCATCTTGTGCGGATATGTCTGGTGAGACACGTCGAAAACTATCTTGTCTTCCGGAGTGTCGAACACATAATGGAGTGCAATTACTGCCTCTACCATGCCGAGGTTAGGCCCTACGTGACCTCCGTGGGCTGAGAGCTTTTCAATAAGGGTGGCGCGGAGTCCGGATGCAAGTTGTTTCAGTTCCGGAAGCGACATCTTGCGGATGTCGGCCGGAGATTTTATTTCCGAGAGATCTATATTTTCCATAAAAAATCAAGTATTTTAATCTTTATAGATAGAACGCGTCAGGAACAGTGTAGGTTTGATTAGGACTCCGCTTTTTAATTACCAAAATTACTGAATTTTGTGCCTAAATTACTTAAGGGTCAGGAATGTGTTAGGTTGGCCATATTGTTTTCCTTTCTGATAAACTCTACAATTTTTGTACTGTCCTCACATCCGAGAAGATACTTCCTTTTGTTTTTTAGCTCCACCAGGAAGCAATCTGAAGCTTTTCCATAGTAGGCGAAATATGTGCCTATTGAGGGTTCCCTGAACCAACCCCAATAGCCGAAGCAACCACCACTGCCACATATCCTTATTTCTGCCATGGTTGGTGGACACATCATGACTTTTTCTATTTCAGATAGAGGCAAATGCTTCTTTCTGAACAGGAAATTGATAGTCAGATACTGATTATCTACAGATATGCTCAAAGGGGCATAGAAAGAGGCAGTTATTAATATGGCAATAATGAGTGTCGCTATGCAATAAGGACACCAATGTGGGGCTCCGCCTCTGAAGGTGTATATAGCTATGGCTATCAACGTGATTATAACCAACAAAGTAATTGTTGTGGAAAAGGCACTGAATTTTACTTTTTGTTTCATGACACTGAATGATTTTTATAATTAGACGCAATTCACGGGCAAAAACTACGTCTTGCTCATGAATTGCGTTCAAGAAATGTAGCGGCTGATACTTACTATGATCAAAGTTCCCTAAGTTCGCCGGTATAGGAATCCATGACGAATCCTTTCACGTTGACACCGGAAGGCGGCATCAGCGGATGGCGTGCAATTAGGTCGACTGTTTCCTTTACAGCCTCGTCTGTATCGTCAAAACCGTGAAGCCATTCATTGAGATTGATACCGCAGTGCTTCATGAGTGTGATATGCTCCTCGCTTACACCACGCTCCTTCATCAGATGAAGCATCTCCTCTGCGTCCATACCTTGAACTCCGCAGCCGGTGTGTCCTATCACCATGATCTCGTTGACTCCAAGTTCATATATTGCGATGAGTATTGATCGCATTGTTGAGTCAAATGGGTTGGTGATGGTTGCGCCCGCATTCTTGATTATCTTCACGTCGCCGTTGCGCAGGCCCAGTGCAGCGGGGAGAAGCTCCACAAGACGAGTGTCCATGCATGTCACGATTGCGATTTTCTTATCGGGATACTTGCTTGTGGCAAATCGTTCGTAGCCTTTCTCCTCTACAAACTTACGGTTGTAGTCTTTCAGTTCCTGTATCATTTTACAATTGATTGAATGAGGTTGTCACTATCCTTGTTGTCAATTATTCTTTCAATCTTCCCTTTTTTAGAGATTATGAAAGTAGTTGGGCTCACACCCATTTTCGGTGTCTCTCCCGGCTGTATGTCCCACACTCCGAATTTCTCTGCAAGGCTATGGTCGACATCTGCAATCATGATTTGAGGCAGAGCGTGCTTCTCGGCAAGTCTCTTGTGGCTTCCTCTGCTGTCAGTGCTTACTGCAACCACGTCATATCCGGCTTTTCTCAACTGTGTCCAGTTATCTTTGATGTCGCACATTTCTTTTATGCCCGCTTCCGATCTGTCGCCCGGATAGAAAACGAGTGCAACTTTCTTCCCTTTAAGATCCTTGAGTCTTATTGTCTTTCCTTCGGCATCTTTCCCAAGAACATCGTTGATTTTTGAACCGACTGTATATACGTCTTTCATTGGACGTCCGTCGGGCATGGATGCAAGTTTGTCAAGGTAATATTGTCTTAGTTTTTTCCAACTGTAGTATGGGGCGTTATCTGTGGATACCGGCAGACGGCACTCCTTTTCATTCAAAAGGACCTTGACCAATACATTATCGGCCGAAGCGTCTTCGTTTTGAGGACGATAGAAGACCATCTGGATATTGCATCCCATGGGGAAAATAGCATGATTTTGCCACTGACCGGCCACTTCCTCCAGATCGTTGATTTCCTTGCCGAAATCATCAAGCTCGAGAAGGGCAGTGAAAGGAAGAACTATCACCTCATGTCCGAATCTCATGTTGGCACCGTTGCCCCCGTTGTTAATGGCTGTGTCGGCACTTTCTATGATGTTGCGTAGTAGGTTTTGTTGGGTGTATGGTTGGAGATTGCCGTTATAGCGTGTGTTACCGTCAGAGAGAAACCAGCGGGCATTATTATATAGCCATCGGTTGGCAATCTCCTCCTCAGTGAAAATATCGTAGGGAGCAGGCATGTCGTAATGGCTCTGCGCATTCGCGGCAATATTGAAAAGGTAGTGCAGCAGACTTGATGAGTTTAATGAGTCTTTGGCAAACTGCTGATCGTTAACTATAACCTTGAGGAAATCGTAGGAATCCGGATGATTCCTGTGAAAATCTTTAAGTACGTCCTTATTATAGTTTACATAAGCGTTGAAGTATGCAATGTCGATTCCTCCCAATGCTTCCTCTGCGATGTATTCCATATCCTTTGCCGATGCATCTGAAGTGATTCTCAACATTGGATTTGCCGCTTTCAATTCCTGCAGCTCATTATCCATTGAAAGAATACAACGGATAACGACGCTTGAACGAGCATCCACGCGCGCTGAATCTGCAAAAATCTCCGGGAAATTTGCATACATGCGCTTTGCAATTCCTCGATGTTGGTCAGCGCCCACTTGTGTCAGCTCTCCATCGCGCCCCTGGGCGTCATTTTGGATTTTTCTAAGCTGTGCCAGCAGTTCTTTCCCTCTTGGAGTTAGTTTGCCGTTTCGTTCAGCAGGGAGCAGATACTCTACAGGCCGGTTGTAGGCATTCTTCCCAATATGCCAGCGGGAACCATGTCTGCCATAATGCTCCATGTGGAATGGCACATACCCTTCTGGAGCCGCCGTCAGTTCTGGCAGAGGGTTGGCAGGGTAGGGGTAAGCATAATAATTGCTTGCCATTGACCTTATATTCTCAGTCGGCTCAACCGCGGCTGCCGGGAGCATGGCTGCTGATAGAAAGAATAGAAAAAAGGTTCTTAGTTTCATGTCCGTTATCTTTTTATTTTAGGCAAAGTTAATAAAAAATCTTCATATTCGGATAAAATCCATCAATTTTAGACCCCGTCTCAGTCCCTCGCACAGGGTTCAAGCTTTCGAGCTATTCAAGCAGGGGCTTGACCTATGAAGATCAATGGCGCAAGCTATCGGAACTTGTGGCTATCTGAAATTGAAGCATTTTTTCATCGAATCCGCTATCGCTCCGCTTGTTTTCTGCCCTCTAATGACTTTCTTTGTGTGGAGCGGTAGCGGTCTTTTTATTGAAATATTAATAGGTTTTATTTAGTAATTCAAAAAAAAGTATTAATTTTGCATCCGAAACGGTTGGCATCACGCCATTAATAGGGAACCGGGTGAGAATCCCGGACAGT
>CAYQXG010000124.1:0-6394 GCA_964421525.1 uncultured Sangeribacter sp.
GCACATCCATGAAGCCAACCTGTGGTTTCGGCTTGAATGGGGGAGTGGCGATACGCACTGTAAGCATGATACGGTCTCCTTCCTCCGGATAATTTGCCATCGAATATGCTCGTACGGTCTCCTCATCATTAGTGCATTTGAGAGTGAACAATCCATATTGCTCCCATGCTGGAAGATACTCATCTCCGATCAAGCTCTTGTCGATATCCTTATCGTAGGTCATAGAGAATTTTGGAATACGAATCTGAGCGTAGCTTCCGGGAATGAACTTCATGTGTTCACCAGGAGGAAGAGCCACGATAAATTCTTTTATAAATGTTGCAACGTTCTTGTTGCTTATCACCTCACATTCCCATTCCTTGACGTCGAGTGCTGCCTCGCTGACACGGATCTCCATGTCACTTTTAACTTTTACCTGGCAACCGAGACGCCAGTGATCCTTGATTTCCTTGCGTGTGAAATGCACAGCTTCTGTCGGCAGCATCTCGCCACCACCACTTTCGACCTGACATTTGCACTGTCCGCATGAACCCTTGCCACCACAGGCCGATGAGAGATGAACCCCGGCGTCATTGAGCGTCATGAGAAGGGATTTACCGCTTTTTGTCACCAAGGCTTTCTGCCCATTGTTGATGCTGATGGTGACATCTCCGCTCTTCACAAGACGGCTCTTTGCAAGAAGCAAAATTCCTACAAGCACGAGCACCATCACAAGGAAGATAAGTGCTGCAGCTATTACACTATGCCAAACAATCATAATTTCTTTGTATTAGAGTTTAATTCCAAGGAAGCTCATGAATGCTATACCCATAAGTCCTGTAATGATAAACGTGATGCCTGTGCCTCGCAGTGGTGCTGGGATAGCTTGATCGTTGAGCCTTTCCCTTATCGCAGCCAATGCTGTTATGGCGAGAAGCCAACCAATACCGGAGCCAACGCCATATACTGTTGCTGTCCACGCATTCGTGAATTCTCTCTGCTGCATGAATAGTACTCCGCCAAGAATAGCACAGTTCACTGCTATAAGTGGTAAGAAAATTCCCAAACTTGCATATAAAGCAGGAGTATATTTCTCTATAGCCATCTCAAGAATCTGAACAAGCGCAGCAATTACTGCGATAAACATGATCAGACCCAGAAAACTCAGATCTGTGTCTGCATATTCCTGACCCAGCCATGATAATGAACCCGGTTTCAAAATAAACTCATTGATACACCAGCAAACAGGCAAGGCTATTGTGAGAACAAATGTCACTGCTATGCCTAATCCGAATGCGGTCTTCACATTTTTTGATACTGCCAGGAAACTGCACATTCCCAAGAAGTAAGCGAATATCATATTGTCGATAAAAATCGACCGGATAAACAAATTAAGATTTTCCATATCTTTTGCTACTTTTCCTTTTTCTGATTACAAATAGCGTTTTATTTAGCCTTACGGTTATGAAACCAGATGATACATGCCACGGTGATAAGTGCCATTGGTGGAAGGATCATCATACCGTTGTTCTGGTAGCCGAGATCATATAGTGCCTGAGGGATGATCTGGTAGCCCCAAAGTGTGCCACTGCCGAAAAGCTCACGGAAGAATGCTACTATGACGAGAATGATACCATAGCCAAGAGCATTACCTACGCCATCAAGGAATGAGTTGAAAGGCGTGTTATTTAGGGCAAAAGCCTCAAGTCGTCCCATTATGATGCAGTTGGTGATAATGAGGCCGATAAACACTGAAAGCTGTTTGCTTACTTCATAGTTCCATGCTTTTAGTACTTGGTCTACTACTACTACCAGAGCGGCGACCACTACAAGTTGCACTATAATTCTAATGGAAGTCGGTATAGTGTTGCGAATGAGCGATATAATGACATTAGACAGCGCAAGGACTGCCAAAACTGATATTGTCATTACAACTGCCGGTTGTAGTTTCGCTGTTACCGCAAGCGCAGAACAGATGCCGAGAATCTGGACAATCACGGGATTGTCATTGCTCAGAGGATTGATGAGAGGTTCGAGTCTTTTTCTGATATTTCCCATAATTATTCTTTATTAGATTCACTTTCAAGTTTTTTGAAAAAAGATGTATATGCCTCGAGAGAACTTGATAGCATCTTCTGAACTCCTTGGCTTGTGATTGTGCCACCGCTTACTGCATTGACGTAAGCACGGTCTGCCGGTTCTTGACCTTTCTTCACAACAAGAACTGATTGGAAACTTCCGTCACTGCCGAATATTGGCTTGCCCTCAAACTGGCTGCTGAATGCCGGACGTTCTATTTCTGCTCCAAGTCCGGGAGTTTCTCCCTGATGTCCGAAATAAGCACCATAGATGTTATTGCCGTTGGAATCCATAGCTATGTATCCCCATATAGGTCCCCAAAGACCTGCACCGGCTACTGGTACGATATATTTGGTACCTTTATCTGTATTGCACACAAAAACCGGCAAGATTCTTTGGTCAATTGGCTTCTTTACCTCAGTTGCCATGTTTACATCGAGGGCAACCTCTCCTGCAATTTTTTCACCCTTGCTATTTACGCAGTAACTGTCGGTTATATGCTTTTTATAGAGTGTGCCTACGCTGTTTTGCTCAGTGGGGTAGATGAGAGCGGCTGCAAGGATCTGTTTCTTGGTATCATTAGCTATATTTTCAAGCTGAGCCGGACGCAATGCTTGATATACAAGCGCCAGTGCGAAACCAACCACTACTACAAGCACTGCCGCATAGATGACGGTATATACGTTGTTTTCTTTATTGATTTTCATCGTAGTTCGTTCTATTTGCGTTAATACTTGTTTAAGCCGCAACTCGTTTCATTCTGCGACGGATATTGCTGTTGACAACACACCAGTCGATCAGAGGAGCGAAGCAGTTCATCAAAAGCACTGCAAGCATTGCACCTTCAGGATATCCGGTGTTGTAGAAACGGATTGTCATGGCAAGAACTCCTATTAGGAAGCCATAGATCCATTTGCCCGTTTCTGTGCGGCAGCTCGTAACAGGGTCAGTAGCCATAAACACTATAGCAAACATGAAACCTCCAAGACAAAGCTGATCGATAGGATAAACCATGCTCACAGGATAGGTCGTGTTACCAACCGCGTATCCAAGACACGCCATGCCCAGACCTCCGGCTAAAGCTGAAAGCATGATTTTCCAGCTTGCCATTCCGGTTGCAAGAAGAATGATGGCACCGATAAGTATGCAGAAAGTTGATGTCTCGCCCCAGCTTCCGGGAATTGTACCCCAGAATAGGTTAGCGAGATCAAGCACTTGTCCGTCAACTCCTAAAATATGCACATTGTCTCCCGTTGCTGTTGCAAGCTGTCCCAGAGGAGTTGCTCCTGAGTATCCGTCTACAGGCGTTGCGTTGCCCAAGCTTACAAACACGCTGTCGCCGCTCATCTTCTGAGGATATGCAAAGAAAAGGAAAGCGCGGGTGACTAATGCCACGTTGAGGAAGTTGTAGCCGGTACCTCCAAAAACTTCCTTGGCAAATATCACTGCAAATGCCACAGCAACTGCGAGCATCCAGCAAGGTGTACTGACAGGGCAGATCATAGGAATGAGTATACCTGACACCAGAAAACCTTCCTGTATTTCATGGCCTCGAAGTTGGGCGACAATGAACTCTATTCCAAGGCCAACAATATAAGCTGTCAAGATTTGCGGAAGCACAGCCCATAGCCCATAGAAGAACTGGCTTATCCAACCGATGCATTCTCCTGTGGCAAGATGATGCTGATAACCTACGTTCCACATGCCGAATAGGCAACATGGCAGCAGCGCAATCACTACGGTGATCATTGTGCGCTTTGAATCATTCGAATCATGAATATGTACTCCTGAAGTCGATGTCTCGTTCGGGGTGTACAAGAATGTGTAGAAACCGTCAAATACTGAGTGGAAAGCGTGATATTTGCCCCCCTTCTCAAACAGCGGTTTCATGCTGTCTATTTTTTTCTTAAGTTTGCTCATAGATATGGTTCTGAAAGAAAATTTTCATGAGGGATTTCCTATCAACTGTCTTTTCTCAGTCGATCGAGACTTTCTCGGGTGAGTTTCTGTAGTTCCTGCTTGGATGTGTCTACAAATTCAGGTAGTGCAAAATCTTCCGGGGCAATCTCGTATATTCCAAGTTTCTCCATTCTGTCGTAGTCCCCGGCTATCATTGCTTTTATCAGATATTCAGGATAGATATCGAACGGGAATACCTTGTCAAGTTCACCGCTAAGGATCATTGCCCTGTGTCCGCCCTTGATTCTTGCATCAAAATTAAATGGTTTGTCGAGTCCTCGCAAGAAAGCCGGGAAAGTGCGCTTTATACTGAATTTCTTTGGATTCATAGATGCCCATCCCATAAATTCATCCGCATGGTCTCCTTCAGGAATGATGGTGACCTGACGGTATGGATATCTTATAAAACCGTTATCAGGAGACACCTTGATACCCGTGAGGACATTTCCTGAGATAATCCTGTCGTTTGCACCTTCCTTGAGTTCTCCTTGAAGAATGTCTTTCATGGATGCTCCTATTTCAGTAAGCACTTTTTTCGGCTTGATTGCAGATGGACCCGTAATTGCTATTTCAGCCCGGTAATCTGTAAATCCTTTCTTAACAAGCATACCGATTCTTGCAACCGTACCAGCATCAATGGTCCATACAGTCTCTCCTTTATTTACTGGAGACACAGCTGCGATCTGAACACTCGGGTTCCCTGCAGGGTGAGGTCCTATTATGTCGAGTGCAATCGCGGCTTTGGTACGCAATCCCTGTCCCGGACGAACTGCAAGATAAAGATTTCCTTTTGTCAAAGACTTGATCGCCTCGAGCCCTGGCTCAAGATATTCCGCTATATGAGTCGGTATGACATTGCCGGCGAGAGGGGAGGAGTCAAAGGCTGTAACAAAGATATCTCTCGGTTCAATATCCGGAGATGGAACAACATCATAAGGACGTTGACGCATCATTGCCCAGAGTCCGCTTTCAAGCATCTTTTCTTTTAATCCTGTAGCTGATAGTGTCGCACTGGAATCTTCACCCGGCTTGACTGTCACCGCAAGAATCTTGCGCCTCTCTCCACGCCTGACTTCCTCTATAGTGCCGGCTATGGGCGATACGAGTTTGATTGACTCAGATTCTTTTGCGTGGAAGAGGGGAGAACCCTTGGAAACATTATCGCCCGGTTTTACATCACATTTCCATGTGTATCCGGGATAATCGTCAGGACATATTCCGACGAGCTCTGACTTGACCGGTTCCGGTTTTTTTCCTTCGGCTTTGCCTTCAAGAGGAATGTCAAGCCCTTTCTTTATATAGATTTCTCTTGCCATACCTGTATGGGTATTTTTTGTTATGTATCGTGTTATAGTGGTTTACCTACTAAATGACAAAATTAATTAAAATTCGTAAAATAAGCAAAATTTGTAGAAGAAAAAACCAATAAAAAACATTCGGCCCGCAATTGGCAGGCCGAATGCTATTGTGTAGTCAAAATATTAAGAGTGGTTGTGCTATTAGTCTTTAAGACCTTCTACGAATTTTCTATATCCTTCATTGTCAGGATCATACTGAAGATACTTGTTGAAACATTCCTTAGCCTTTGCAACATCTTTCTGATCCAGGTAGTAGTTGCCAAGGTAATTGTAGATTGTCTTTGCATCTGCTTTGTAGCGGCTGGGATCAGCGCTCTTTTCAAGCAGAGTAGCAGCCTCGCTATACATTGGGAATGCAGCAGTCTTTACTTCCGCATCGGATGCAGCACGCTGGAGTGCGATATCGCCAAGAATCTTCTTAGGCTTGTAGTTGTCAGGAAGTTCTGATTGTGCTTTGCCAACGTATTCTTCTGTCTTCTTGAAGTATGAGTCTGCTTTGGCAGGATCATTCTGCTTGTTTTCAACACCGGCATAGAAACTGAAGATTGCTTGCTGAATAAAGTCATTGTAGCCTGGCTTCTCTGTTTTCTCGATAAAACCTTCGAAGACATCGGAAGCATCAGAGAAGTGTTCGTTTTCAACGTAGGTCATAGCAAGCTGCTTGTTGAACTGTGCATTTTCAGGCATCTCCTTGATGGCTTCATTCAATACGCTAATAGCTTCATCTGTACGTTTTGCTTTTGTAAATTCCTCTGCTATCAGGATAAAGTCGATAGCGGCAAATTTGTTTGTCTCAGGATTTGCATTGTGGGCTGCAAGAAGTTCTTCTGCCATTGGCACGAGCTGATCGGACATAGAAGGAATGTTCGCTGCATTCATGAATTGATAGCGACGTGCGGTGAAATTGCCGGGATTGGCTGCAAGTAACTGAGTAGCATAATCATATCCCTTCTGATAATCCTGACTGTAGAAAAGAAGGAATGCATAGCGGTCTTCGTCCTGCTTGAAGTGGTTGGGGT
>CAYQXG010000125.1:0-6356 GCA_964421525.1 uncultured Sangeribacter sp.
TCCAAACTCATAAGGGAAAGAGATTCTCCGGAGGAAATTACCCAAAGCCTCGCTGACATATCATCATTGATTAGATTCCTCAATAAACCTCTTTATCCTGTTTCATCTCTCCTTTACTCGTAACATCAAATATCACACACCCTGGATATTCCTTCTTGATATTTTCACGTTTACAACTACAACGCTTATTTTTAATCACTATTTCCATAATTTTAAGTTCAACTTAAGGAATATTGGGTAGACGGTTATAAGATTAAATCTGAAAAAATATAGACGTCAAAACGAGTTCTGAAACAACAAAAACTCTAATTCTTAATTAAATGCATAAAGTAAAATTGGTTTCTTGGATTCTTGTGTCAACAATTTTATAGCCTCAAAAGTATCATTGCCAACTGTAAAGCACCCCTGTGAGAAAGGTTCACATGGTGTTAGCGTCTTTTTGGATGTCAACAGACCTGGATGAATCACTATACCCCTTCTGTGAGCATTCGAATTTGAAGAATCAAGACCATGCACCTCAATACAAGGCACATTTTTAAATCTTGGGAGATTAAGGGTACGCATCCTCCCAGTTTTGTATCGTCCTAAAGAGGACTCCCAACTTTCCGGGACATTACTGAAAGAGACCTTGGAAAATAATCCCTTTTTCCCAATACCATGTGCTACTCTTCCGGATTCTTTTATGGAATTATTATTCAAATCATAAATATAAAGTCGTTCATTCCCTGAGTACTCGCTGAAATCAACCAATATGCATACATCAGGATTGAGACTATGACTTCGGCAATATGCCTGAAGCTTCTTACTCTCCTCTTTTGATATATGTGACTGTGCATTTTCATTTTCTTCTACACTCGTACTATCATTTTCTGATTTTTGTGCACTACCACAAGAAATCAGAAACATTACCAACAAACAAAAGCATTTAATCCATCTCTTCATCATATAGTTTTTTATCCATTTTCACTAATTTTACATATCATCTGTTTCACGTAATGTTGAGAATTTTGTCTTCTTAACCAAAATGGGGAGATCAACAAATTGAATATTGGAAACCAAACAAGCAGAACATCAAAGATATAAGTTAACCACCTATAGAATTTATAGGGAATATGAGCTTGCATGCCACCTGCGTCTCCATCAAAATATTCCATCTCTCCAACAACACTCCCATTAAAGTACATATATAATGCGATAAGTCCTCCAATAAGTATTCCTACAGCTATTTCTGTCCTGGATATATATCGGACTTTATAGAAAGTACAAATTAAAAGTTGGATGACTATAAATGATAAGTATGCGAACCAAAATCCGTTAAAAATCAAATTTCCAGCCATGCACGTACTCGACAATATTGTTTCGAATATAAGAATGATTATCAAAAGACCAACTTTTACAAAGGTACTTTTCAATTTGAAAGCTAAATAAACAAAAAAGGAAACCGCCAAAATAGAAGAAAATAAATATCCCATATTGTTTCGATAGAAGTTGTTCAATTATTATATATTAATATTCCAAAAAAAGTTATTATATGGAATCATTGATTTTTATTATTAGATACCGAAGAACGGAAAAAGTAAACGACGTAACTGAAAAAATTTACAGTTGCGTCATTTAACTATGAAAATAAATATGAAAACTAAAAAATCCGGATTTATAATTTGTAGTCCATATTTTTACGATTTATTGATATCACACTGCAAAATTAACACATTGGATATTGAATTAACAGAGTAAAAACTTTTTCAATCCTTTACTCTGTATGACAATCAAGGTTTTACTCCACCTCAACCAGCAATGCATCCAAATTCGAGAAAGGAAAAAAGCGGCTCCCAATATCGGGAACCGCTCCATTATATAAAAAAGAATATTTTACTGTTTCTATCAGTCAAGCGTCTGCACACCTCCACCGTTTACCATCAGGGTCTGGCCTGAAATCCATGGAGACATGGGTGAGGCAAAGAAGAGCACCGCCTGCGCTATATCCGACACCTCGCCCAACCGATGGATTGGAGTGTGCGACAACATCCGTGATTCTATTTCCGGAGTCATCACCCCTGCCAATGCTGCTGTTCGGGTGGCACCGGGCCCTACACAGTTGATACGGATACCCATCGGACCGAAATCATGAGCTAAGTTTGCCGACATGTGGTTGAGGGCAGCCTTGGTAGATGCATATATAGCTATCCCGGGACTGTGGTTGATGCTGCTCATAGATGATATGTTGACTATGCTGCCGTAGCCGGCTTTCTCCATGTGTGGAGTCGTGAGCTGGCACAGACGCCACGGAGCAAACACATTCATGTTGTATATCCTCTCCACATATTCCCGGTCTATCCTGAATGGGCTTTCAGTGCCTCCTCCACCTCCGCCGGCATTATTGACAAGAATATTGATTTTGCCATAAGTCTTAATAGTGAAGTCGACCAGATTGACGAGGTCTTCATCCACGAGCACATTGCAGGCACAGGCCACAGCCTCTCCTCCGTTTTCCTTTATTGCCGACACTATGTTTTCCGCTTTCGAAAGAGTACGGTTGCTGACCACCACTTTCGCGCCTGCCGCGGCAAGAATCTCGGCGCATCCCGCACCGATTCCATCTCCGGCACCTGTGACTATCGCCACCATGCCTGTCAAATCAAGTAATTCCTGTGGTTTCATGCCATTCAAACGCCTTCAATGGCAATCTGGTTCAATTATAAACCCATGATGACACGACGTTTATAAATCTATGACAATGGCAGCTGGTGAGCATTCTTCACCTCTCCAAGCACAAAAGAACTGTTTAAAGATCCTATACAGTCAATCTCACCGAGAATCCTCAGCAGGAATTTCTGATATTCTTTCATATCCCGAGTATAGATCTTCAGAAGGAAATCATAATCACCGGAAATATTGTAACATTCCGCAATTTCAGGGATATGTTTTACCGCTTCCATAATGCGGGTGGCGTTTTCGAAGGTGTGTTGCTTCATCTTAAGATAGCAGAAAGCCATAAAACCGCAATCAAGTTTATCCGCATTCAAAACTGCTACATACTTGCTGATGTAGCCCTCCCTTTCCAGCCTCCTCACACGCTCGAATGTTGGGGTAGCCGACAAATGAATGGCAGCCGCAAGTTCCTTATTGGTAAGCCTGCCGTTTTTTTGCAACTCATCCAATATTTTGAGATCTGTATCGTCTATTTTTTCATTCATATCTTTTAATTTAGACCCCGTCTCATAAGATTTGAGAGGCCCCGGGGAAGCTGGGTTGGGATGATTTTCGGTTTGCCTGCAGAAGATTAAAGAAAAATATTCTGCAACAGCCTCTAAAAACACCACCCTTTAGAATATATACCCGTTTCAAAGTGCAAAAATAGTTATATTTTCTATATTTTCAAATCTTTTTGGATAATAATTTCAAAACCTGTAATTTTGCAGGCAGAAAAACAATTAAAATATATATATTATGGCTACAAAGAATCTACATTTCGAGACACTTCAACTCCATGTCGGACAAGAGCAACCCGATCCGGCTACCGATGCACGTGCAGTGCCAATCTATCAGACTACATCTTATGTATTCCACAACTCACAGCATGCCGCCGACCGTTTCGGACTGCGTGATGCCGGTAATATATACGGAAGACTCACCAATTCAACACAGGGGGTACTCGAAGAACGCGTTGCTGCCCTTGAAGGGGGTGTTGCCGGACTTGCAGTCGCAAGTGGAGCCGCAGCAATAACTTATGCCCTTCAGAACATTGCCCAAAATGGCGATCATATAGTTGCTGCAGACAATCTCTACGGAGGCTCCACCAACCTTATCAGCCATACACTTTCCACACAAGGAGTAGAGAGCACTTTTGTCGATGTCAGTGACTTCGATGCTGTTGAGAAAGCAATACGTCCAAACTCCAAACTTCTTTTTGTCGAGACTTTCGGCAATCCTAATTGCGACGTGACAGACCTTCAGGCTTTGGCTGAGATTGCACACCGTCACAACATCCCTCTTATTGTCGACAATACCTTCGGCACTCCATTCCTCGCCCGCCCCATAGAACAAGGAGCGGATGTGGTGGTGCACTCCGCCACTAAATTCCTCGGTGGACACGGCACATCGCTCGGAGGTATCATCGTAGACGGCGGTTCATTCCCTTGGAGTAATTACCCCGACAAATTCCCGACCTTAGCAAAACCCGATCCAAGCTATCATGGAGCCATATTTGCAGATGTTGCCGGCCCTGCAGCCTTTGTGACACGCATACGTGCGGTCCTGCTACGCGACACAGGAGCCACCATATCACCTTTCAATGCCTTCATTCTCCTTCAAGGAGTGGAGACTCTTTCTCTCCGGGTGGAACGGCATGTGGAAAATGCACTGAAGGTCGTGGAATTTCTTGCAAATCATCCAAAGGTCTCAAAAGTGAATCATCCGTCATTGCCCGGACATAAGGATCACGACCTCTACAAAAAGCTCTATCCGAACGGAGCCGGCTCTATCTTTACATTCGAGATAAAGGGAGGGGAAAAAGAGGCTTGGAAATTTATAGACTCACTGAAGATATTTTCTCTTCTTGCCAATGTGGCCGACGTTAAATCGCTCGTGATTCATCCATACACAACCACTCATTCCCAGCTTGAACCGGAGGAACTTAAACGCCAGAATATAACACCTTCCACTGTGCGTCTCAGTATAGGCACTGAACACATCGACGACATCATCGACGATCTTTCCCAGGCCCTAAATCAATAACAACTGACGCCGGTTGTCATTTGCATAGGGAATGTATCCGTGAGCATGGAGTCATCATATTAGTCAGGCAAAAGTGCAGATTATCATTGAATGCGTAGTTGTTTATCTTGTGCAAAATCACAAAAAACAATCTGATTTTGAGCATTGTAAGTCCTATATCAGTAAAATTGATACAGAGTGCGAGGTATTTGATACGTCCATCGGGATTTCTGATATTAATTTTGCATTATAAAATTTATAGATATATGACAAGCAAGATATTGATTTCCTCTGATGTCTGCAAAGATGAGGTGGTGCGTTATTTGGCAAGAAGATACAAATGTACCCCGACGGATATCGGGTCTCGGAGTCTGGGACACAGCAACAGTATTAGGCGTGGCTTACGCAATCAACAAGGCAACCGGAGTCGATACAAAGGGATCATGGGAAAAACCGATGGTATGAAGCGGGTTCTTGCAGCGGCATTTGGTGTCATAGTGTCTGTGGCTTCAATGGCACAAGGCGATGATGTAAAAGCGGTCGATGTTCATGCGCACCTCATGACCAAACCATATCTTGAATGTCTTGAGCGTCATGGTGCTCTTATGGAGGATGGTTTCCCACTTCCTGCATGGAGTGAAGACGGGCACCTTTCATTCATGGATTCACTGGGCATTGCTACGTCCGTGCTCACGCTCTCTTCTCCATATCCGTATTTCGGGGATATCGAGGAGACAAAGGATGTAATCCGCTCGGTAAATGAGGAAGGTGCAGCTGTGAAGCAACGACATCCCGGTAGATTCATGTACTGCGCATCCGTGCCGTTGCCTGATGTGGATGCTGCCATTCAGGAAACCATATATGCCCTTGACACACTGAAAGCCGACGGAATAAAGCTCCCTACAAACAGCAGGGGGCTTTACTTGGGTGATCCTGCTCTCGACCCTCTGATGAAGGAGCTTAACGACCGCAAGGCAGTCGTGATAATCCATCCGCATCGCCCTGAGTCACTTCCTGACAGTGTGTTCACTTCCGGTCCGATATTCGTTTACGAGTATCCGGTAGAGACCACACGTGCGGTTCTGAACATGGTGGCACACAACATAATGACACGTTATCCAGACATCAAGTTTGTTGTGCCGCACGCAGGTTCATTCCTTCCTGCAGCGGTTGCCCGATTGAAAAATGGCTATCCACTGATGTCGGCGATGGGTGTGATTGAAAAGCCTTTCGATATTGACGCAAATATGGGCAACCTCTACTACGACGTTGCCGGCGGACCCTCGGACGAAATTCTTGACCTCCTGCTGACGATCACCGATCCGATGCACATTCTATATGGTTCTGACTATAGCTTCGTTCCTGCAAAAGCGTTGCAGAAGGTCTATGAAAATCTGATTAAATCAATAGATGACAATGAGCGGCTTTCTCCCTATAAGGAACAAATATTAAGGGGCAACGCTTTGGCTCTTTTCGGAATTGAAGACCATAACTCCAACCTGTCAGATCCGGAGCCCCAATGCTTGAAACTGCCGATGGCAGAAGACGGGATTGTCAGGCTCTCACGGATTGAGGTATTTCCACTGTATCTGGATGAATACATGAAGATGGCTACCGAAGTTGGTGCTACGTCACTGCGC
>CAYQXG010000126.1:0-6243 GCA_964421525.1 uncultured Sangeribacter sp.
ATAGTGCAGAAGGCAGTATTGTCCCAACCAAGCTGACTTTGCACCAGATTCTTGATTGGCGACATGACATCCATGAAGATGTAGCTACAAAACATGGCCATGGCCAGAAGGAGCAAAGCTGTCCATCTGGCCCAGGCCTTATCACTTAGAACAATTTGGGATTTCTCCATGACTTAGATTTCCTTATCATGCTCAAGGAGCAAAGTCATAGAAGGACGGTCGCACACCTCAGCAGGGCCGAAGTACTGAATCGGACCGGGATATTGATAAAGGGTGTTGAGCATAAGAGTCTCGCGCATAGAAGCAAACTTCATGTAGGGTTTTCCCTTAAGATCAACAAGTGCTTTTTGGATAACCGGTTTCATGTGGCCATGACGCTTCTCCATATTCATCATCATTGTGATAGGAATACCACCTGCGATCCAATTCTCAGGTTTATCGGTCAAATTACGCACAGAGCTCATATAGCCGGTCACACCGCTGTTGATAAGCATTGTGGCATTGTAGCCGAGAGCATAACAATAGTCGGCATCAAAGTTTGTCGGGTCGGCACAACGACCTTCATATCCAAAGAAATGGTGCTGTGTCGCATACTTGCCATGATATTCACCATCTTTCTTAAGTTCTTCGAGGCGTTTGCCAACCATGTCGGCGAGCAGTTCTTCAGTATCTATGAGCGATACTTGCACATTGCCGTGGCTGTCACGATCAAGGCTGAGCTGAAGAGCAATGTTTTTGGGAAGTGAGAGGAAGAGATCTGCTTCTGTAGGCTGGAGATATTTAGCGATAGCAGCAAGTTTCTCATCATCTTTCAACGGATCAAGTTCCTCTGCATGTTCAGCAAGAATATCGTTAAGCTGAGAAATGAGATCCTTCATTGAAGGAATGAACTCAATAAGACCTTCCGGAACAAGGACAGTACCAAAGTTCCAGCCCATCTTTGCACGCTCCACAATCATGTAGCAAAGCTGATTGACGATGTTGTCGAGAGTCATTCTCTTAGCCTGCACCTCTTCTGAAATAAGACAATAGTTAGGCTGGCACTCAAGAGCGCATTCAAGAGCTATATGGCTGGCCGAACGCCCCATGAGTTTAATATAGTGATAATATTTTTTAGCAGAATTACAGTCACGCTGAATATTACCTATAACCTCAGAGTAAACCTTGCAAGCGGTGTCAAAACCAAATGAAGTCTCGATCCATTTGTTCTTGAGGTCTCCGTCAATTGTCTTAGGCACACCAATCACCTGAACATCTGCCCCGTTCGCCTTGTAATACTCTGCAAGGACACAAGCATTAGTATTGGAATCGTCACCACCGATAATCACAAGAGCCTTGATGTTGAGTTCCTTCAAAATCTTAAGACCGGAATCAAACTGATCCGGGTTCTCAAGTTTTGTACGACCGCTTCCTATTATGTCGAAACCACCGGTGTTACGATAATCCTTGATATAACCCTCAGTGAGTTCCATATACTGATGATTGATGAACCCGGAAGGACCCATGAGGAAACCATAAAGACGATTTTCCTTATTGAGTTTCTTAAGTGCATCGAAAATACCGCTGACCACATTGTGTCCACCGGGAGCCTGACCGCCAGACAGGATGATGCCGACATTAAACGGCTCCTCCACACGAACAGGATTTTCATCGGACTTGAACTCCACGATCGGAAGACCATAAGTGTTAGGGAAAAGTTTCTTGATTTCTTCTTGATCTGCCACTGACTCTGTAGGGGCACCTACTTCGAGCCTTACTGCGCCCTGAAGGGCTTTGGGGAGTTTTGGCTGATATTCAGCCCGAACTCTCTGAAGGGGACTTTTTTTCATTTTGAAATAGACCTATTAGTTGTGTTTATCGCAATTGTAGAACTCATTTAGACGACAGAATATGCAAAAAGCAGATATGGCGTCAATTCCACTGCAAAATTAATGAAATAAATCAAGTAATCCAAAAAAAATGGACAAACAGAAGCCTAATAAGCAAAAAAATGGTAATTTTATTAGATTTTTCTTTCATAAAACGCACAAAATTTTGAAGAATAAAAAAAAAACATTATATTTGCATCTTAATAATCGATACACCTTGAAAAACAAGGGGAGAAATAAACACTTAAGAGTGAGACATCAAATAAAACATAATGTCAAAAAAATTAACCTATGAGATCAAGAGGAAACTTCATAAAGAGCTTATCAGTTGTTGCTATGCTTGCATTTACTGTCCAAAGTGCATTGGCAGGAATAGCAGTGCTTGACATAACTGAAAAATCAGGAGACAATGAAATCTCGGGCGATTATTCAAGACAGGTGTATTCTGCCACCTACATGTGCGACATCGCGGGATATGACTACATTTTGACAAAAAGCATTGAGGAAGCAAAGACTCAAAATGTTATATTAATAGCAAACGTCATCACCTCTTCTTCATTCACCCGTGAAGAATATCAGTCTCTGTATGATTGGGTACAGGCAGGAGGCACATTGGTCGCTCCTGCGATAAAGACTGTCAGCTCAGCTTCATCAGATATCATTTCGGGTATGTTCGGCATAGATGCCACCAAAAACCCCACAAAATCTTCAGACAGACCCATAATATATTGGAATCCCGACTTCTACGGCGATAAAGAACTTGAATACATAGATGAAGATCATGAGCGAGAGACCTCCATTGGTTCTGTGAAGAGTTTCACTTTCACACCCGGTGATTGCGATGTACTCGCCCATTTCGACAAAGGCAAAGCTGCGGTAGCAAGAAAAGTATCCGGTAAAGGAACAGCATACCTTGTCGGAATATCATGGCGCGACGTCATACAGCGCAACCAGTTGAACAAAGACCAGGGTTCATCGCGTGAATACAACAACGGTTTTGAGCCATCGTCGGATGTATGGGCTTTATTCCTTCGTTCAATTCATGCCAAGGCAACAGGCCTGAGCGTCTGGAAATTCACAGTTCCGGATGGCTATGTACAATTGCTCGTGCCTACGCACGACTGTGACAGCCGAACCGCTTACGATGCTATGCATTACATGTCTGATTATGAGAAATCGCTTGGCTTTAGTGGTCATTATTTCCTTACAGCGCATTATTATAGCGACAAAGTGAATTTCGGACATTCATACCTTTCAGATTTTTATAATAAGGAAACAATTCCAAAGGCAAAAGATCTTTTGAAAAACGGACATACAGTTGGCAGCCATTCTGTATGTCATTTCCCCGATTTTAATAAAACTCGAAACACAGACATTGTAACTCAAGACGAATATGCACACAGAGCGACATGCGAAGATGGCGTGAGCACTGGTGCCTCTACATGGGCTGAAATAGTCATGTCAAAACAGATTATTGAAGGAGATCTGGGTAACCATGTAAGATCGTTCCGCTCTGGACACCTCTGCGTTAATCCAGATTTCCACAATATGCTTGAAACAGGAGATTACAGTTTCCAATCTTGCTACACCGCCGGAGACCTTCTTTCTGAATTTCCCTTTTTTGGTCGTTACGACAATGAATGGTCGAAAGATCAATCAAGAGTTCTTACACTACCCTTACACATTTCTGATGTCTACAACAACAAAGGGGATCCTCTTAACGATGACACATGGAGCACTCACAGAGCAACCGAAGATTGGAAGCAAGCAATGCAAAAGCTTAGAGGTAATTACGCATCTGCAATTCTTTTAATACATCCTAATAGGGAATGGAAAATGAGTATGCAGAAAATACTAACCGAGAGCCTTGACCTCAATGAAGTGGGGATGTATAATTTTGAGGATTATGGCGATTTCTGGCTTACAAGGTTAAAAAACAAGTACAGCTATTCGTATAATGAAGAAAATGGACAGCTGACTGTGGTGACAGATCTGGAAGACATTAAAAAATGCGGCATGACCTACGCAGTGGAGACCGGGGGCAAGGAGATAAAGTCAGCTTTGGTATGCAATAGCGATGCAACATCAGGCTACAAAGCCAAGATAAAGAAACTCACCGACACCCGATATCTGATTATCCCGGATCTCACCAACCAGGTTCTTGCTGTCGGAGAGCTTCAGGCAAACCAAAACCAGCTTACAGGAATTTATGACATAAACGGGACCTTGATATCCACAGGAACAGAAGATAGTGATATTTTGTCACGACTTCCTAAGGGCATTTATATAATCAAAGGAGCAAACTCAACAAAAAAGGTTAAGATCTAATTCTTAGACCAAGTCTCATAAAGATTTTAATAGCCCCGGGCGGTTTTGGGCGAGAGATGTACCTTTTTTGATGACCTTAACATAAATTGGGCTCAAATATTAATTTTAAATAATGATTCCTAACTCTTAAAATAGAGATGTTATCAGGGAGGGAAATTATCCAAAGCCTTCGCTGGGCCTCTCAAATCTTATGAGACGGGGTCTTAACAACTGATGGACAATAAGACATTTATAGAGACATTGAGCCAACGCTTGAATGCCGGCAGAGAGGAAACCTGCGAAATGGTGTCTTCTTTATGTCGGGTACTTATAGATAATGCATTGGCAGGTGACACTGTGACCTTTCCGGGATTTGGAAGTTTCGAGCCTAAAAAGAGAGATGAAAGGATTGCGATTCATCCATCAACTGGTAAAAGGATGCTGATCCCTCCCAAGATAACTCTATCATTTCGTCCATCTACTTTATTGAAACAGAAAGTCCGGAACCATGAATAACAAAATCACATTTCCTCGTCTTGCTACAATGCTTGCCGACGATTCAGGAAGATCAAAAAGGTTTTCCGAAGATTTTCTGCGTGAATTCTTCTCCATAATAAGCGAGCGGCTTGAAGCAGGAGAAAGTGTAAAGATTAAAGGTCTCGGCACTTTCCGGTTGTCTCGTGTTGAGCCGAGAAAAAGCGTTGATGTTACTTCGGGGAAGCCAATGGAAATTTCCGGGCACTCTAAAGTTGTTTTTATCCCTGCAAAAGAAATAGCGGAAGGAGTAAACGCTCCTTTTGAAGCATTCACATCAATTGAGATTGGCGATGATATCGACATTGACCAATTAATGTCTTTTGAGAAGACAACCGAGGTGGAGCCTACTGACGAGGGCGAATTTGAAGAAGAAGATATCATGATTCCAGCAGAAGCTGAGAATCAAGATAGCATGCGAGTATCGTTCAGAAGCACACCAACAAATTTCGGCAATCCGGATAACCTCAAAAACGAGGAAAGACAGGATGAACTGGAAGATCTTGAGGAATTTGAAGAACCGGATAATTTAATTAAGATAGCAGATCCTATAGATTACGAAGAACCGGATGATCTTGATGAAATCGAGGAGTCTGAAGAATTAGGAGAGACGGAAGAAACAAGCGAAGAAACCCAAAAGCCGACAGAAGCAATTAGTTCTGCAACAACTGAAGAATCTGCTGAACCTCGACAAGAAACTGAATCATCAGAAAAAGACGAAACATCGGATGATTCAGTGGATTTTGAAGAAGAAGAGTTTCAAGAAGAAGTTTCAGGAAAACGGAATTGGATTAAAGGTGTTCTGATATGCTTTGCCGCAGCAATTGTGGCATTGCTCGCAACATTTGCGGTTTGGTATATATTTGCGACTAACGATTTCAACAAACGCTTTAATAGGGAGTCATCTTCAATGGCCAAAGGAGCTGTTGATGGTTTCACTGTAGGCAAGGCAACTGAATCACCCGAAATTGAAGAAGCAGACAATCAAATTTTATTGGATACTGCTCAAGATGAAGAGGAGGGCACTGATGAGGAAGAACTAAAGGCTGAATTTGATGAGGTTCCTACCGCACCATCTGATGCAATAGTTTACGACACGATAAGCACAACGCGCTATCTTACAACAATGGCAAAGAAACATTACGGAAACTACAATCTTTGGCCATACATATATGAAGAAAACAAGGCTAAGCTCGGTCATCCGGACAGAATACGCCCCGGGACACCTGTTGTTATCCCTAAACTTAGCAAATATGGAGTTGATCCAAACAATGCCGCAGATATAGAGAAAGCCAAAAAGATGGGGGTAACTATATATGCAAAATATGGTAAATCAATTTAAGAGATTAACTCGACGATATAACTAAAGGGACTCAATGAAAAGAAAATGCATTTTTTAAGCAAAAAATTTGCAGGATTAAAAAAAAAGCATTAACTTTGCACCGCAAAAAGAGGAAAACAGTTCCTTTATTGTAAATGATGGTTCCATGTCCGAGTGGTTAGGTACCGGTCTGCAAAACCGTTCACAGCGGTT
>CAYQXG010000127.1:0-6159 GCA_964421525.1 uncultured Sangeribacter sp.
CACTCGCCCAAAACCGCCCCGGGGCTCTTAAAATCTTTATGAGACGGGGTCTAAGCAGGATCAAAGCTTTTTCAGCTGAGTCTCTTCAGAAGGTCAGTGAGGAATTTCCAATATTCCTCTACTGATGGGATGTTTGCCTTTTCATTAGGGCTATGAATGTCTTTCAGAGTCGGACCAAAGGATATCATGTCCATCCCCGGCTTTTTCTCGAGGAAAATTCCACATTCAAGGCCGGCATGGAGAGCCTCCACCTTGGGAGCATATCCGAACAAGTCTTCAAAGCTTTCTTCTGCTGTCTTGAGAAGTTTGCTTTCAGGGTTCGGTGCCCATCCTACGCTTGGGTCGTTGGTGACCACTTCACATCCAATGTTTTCATAGAGTGCCGTGATACGGTCGGTGATTTCCTCCCGCTTGCTGTCGACCGACGAACGCTGATGAGAAGTGATGATTATTTTGTCGCCCTCAACCTTGTGGACACTCGCAAGGTTAGACGATGTCTCGACAAGTCCGGGAACTGCAAGACTCATGCCTTGCACACCGTTTGGCGTGCCAAAAACAGTAGAGATCAATGGACTAACATAAGGCTCTGAGATCATCTTTTCCGGAGCTTCGCGAATTGAAACTGTGAATGTGAAGTCGTTGCCTTCTGCAAGCTTAAGTTCATCGTGAATTGTGGCATTAAATAACTCAGCCATTTTCTCGAGTTCCTCAGCGTGCTCTGCAGGTACCCCGATAAGAGCCCTTGCCTCACGCGGGATTGCATTTGGTAAGCCACCTCCTTGGAAATCACTGAGCATCAAGCCGAATTCATCGTTGACAAGCCACAGGAATCGAGCAAGAAGCTGGTTGGCATTTCCGCGTCCAAGATGAATCTCCATGCCTGAGTGACCACCTTTGAGATGATTGATATGAGCCTCATACCAAGCATAACCTTCGTCTGGTGCCTTTGTCTCTTCAATTGGATATGTGGCTATCGTGCATATTGATCCGGCACATCCTTTCACAATCATTCCATGCTCTTCAGAGTCAAGATTGAGCAGAATTCTGCCACTCACCATTTTGGAATCGAGACCATTTGCTCCAGTCAGCCCCTGCTCCTCATCTACTGTGAACAATGCTTCGATTGGTCCGTGCACCACATCGGGGTCGATCATGACTGCCATTGCTGAAGCACAACCAAGGCCGTTGTCGGCACCAAGTGTAGTGCCTTCGGCTCTAACCCAGTCTCCATCCACCACAGTCTTGATGGGATCATTTAGGAAATCATGCTCCACGTCGCCACGCTTTTCAGCCACCATGTCCTGATGTCCCTGTAAAACCACTGTAGGAGCGTTTTCATGCCCGGGAGTGGCGGGACAATACATCACCACATTGCCCACTTCATCTGTGGCATATTTTAGGTTATGCCTTTCAGCCCATCCTACAAGGAATGCCTTCATCTTGTCAAGATGATGAGTAGGGCGTGGCACTTTTGTTATTTCGTCGAAGCATTCCCAAACGAGCTTCGGTTTCAAGTCGGTGATTTTCATATTTTACTTTGTTGAACTTCTTGAATTTTTTTGATCTTGTTGTTTTGTGGCTGCTTTTGTAGTTGCAGCTTTTGTAGCGGTTCCTTTTGTTGTGGAGTCTTTTTTCTCAGCACTGTTGACAGCAGCTGCTTTTGTGGATTTTCCTTTTGTTTCCTGACTCTTGAAATTGGCATATTCCTTTGCCATTCTTGTGTGGTAGCCACGCTTTGCATAGGATGACCCGTTGTATTTTCGTGCAAAGGTAGTCCAGTCTTTTTTCTTGAGAGCCTCAAGCATACCGGCATTCTTGATGAATACGGCAAACATTTCAAGTTGGCTGAATTCAGAATCGCACACTTTCTTAACCATTTCTTCAACACTTTGACAGCCGCAAAGCTTATAGTTGAAGCCTCCTATCTGAAACATACCCCAATAGGTGCCCATGTCTGCGGCATCGGCGTTGATCTTTCGGGCATTGGTCAAGGAAGTCCATTCCTTAAGTGCATAGCCCGACAATCCGGACGGCACTTTGGCATCTTTGATTTTTCTTCCCTTGGCCTTTGCTTTATACTGGTTGAAGAGTGATTGAGCATAATTGATTACCGGCACCCCCGGAGCCCAAAAGCCCTGGAGCTTAGGACCGGCTTCTATCCTTACAACCGCTTTTATTGCAGCTACCTCCACACCAAGTTCCTTTGCAACTATAGCAAAGTCTTCATCAGTGAGTGTCTCATATCTTGATTCTGCATCTCCTGCCGGCATCGCATGCATCACGAGAGCTACCATCTCTGTTGCTTCTTCCTGAAGACTTTTCTCAACCACTGTGGAATCCGGTTTTGAAATTTCGGAAGAGTTATCAGCTGATGAATATGCGTGTACCGAGAGAGGTAGAAAGCAAAACAATCCGGTGGCAGCCAAAAGTAAAGAGCGCATCATGACTTAGCCACTTTTTCAAGTGTAAGGCATAGGTGTCGCCAGAATTTTTCTACAGTCGGAATCAAAAGCTGTTCGTCGGGGGAGTGCACTCCTGTCATGGTTGGACCAAAGCTGACCATGTCGAGGTGCGGATACTTGGCAAGGAAAAGACCACATTCCAGTCCGGCATGGATTGCCTTGATTGCCGGTTTCACTCCAAAAAGCTCCTCATAAGCATCTGCAGCAATCTTCATAATCGGAGAGTTCATGTTGGGAGCCCATCCGGGATATCCGTCGGAATGTTCTACTTTTGCACCTGCAAGCTGGAAAACAGCTTCCACTTGTCCGGCTATGTCATATTTACGGCTTTCCACACTTGAACGCTGTGATGTAGTGACTTTTATCCTGTTGTCCGATTCCATCTTCACAGCAGCCAGGTTGGTGGATGTCTCTACAAGTCCTTCAATGTCGTGGCTCATTGATATCACACCGTGGGGAGCACAGTAAAGCGCTCTTGCAAGTGCTATCGAGGTTGCTTGGTCTATACAGTATTCCGGTTTGTCTGTTTCCTCAATTGTAATATTGACAGATGGTTCTATTCCGGCGTATTCTTTCTCGATTTCCTTGGCGTATGCACAAAGAGCCTCTTTTATTTCGTCGGCAAGTTTTGTCTCGATGCCGAATACAGCATGAGCCTCTCTTGGGATAGCATTTCGCAGATTGCCTCCATCAAATTCTACCAATTCGAGATTCCATTTCTGTGAGCAAGCCCACAAGAAACGAGCCACAAGCTTATTGGCATTAGCTCTTCCAAGATGAATGTCTCCACCTGAATGACCTCCGAGAAGTCCGCTGACGCTAATTTTCATGTATGAGAAGTGGTCGGGTGCAAGCGATCGTTTGTATTCAAACCATGCTGTGGTGTCAATACCGCCGGCGCAACCTACGAAAATTTCTCCATCGTCTTCAGAGTCAAGATTCAGAAGTATGTTACCTCCGAGCATGTCGTCGCCAAGATTCTGAGCTCCTTCAAGACCGATTTCCTCATTCACAGTAAAAAGAGCCTCAACCGGTCCATGCTTCAGCGTTGGGTCGATCATGACTGCCATGGCTGCTGCTATGCCGATACCGTTGTCTGCTCCAAGTGTGGTGCCACGGGCTTTTACCCAGTCTCCGTCGATGTATGTGTCGATGGGATCCTTCAGAAAATCATGCTCGACACCTCCGTTTTTTTCTGCCACCATGTCCATGTGTGCCTGCAGGATAACTGTCGGGGCATTCTCAAAACCTGGAGTGGCATCCTTATGCATGAGAACGTTGCCGCATTCATCGGTCTTTACCGAGACATTGTGTTTTTTTGCGAATTCAATCAAGAAATTCCTTATCTGCTCTTCATGGCAGGATGGACGGGGTACTTTGGTCACTTCATCAAAGCATTGCCAGATTAGTTCGGGCTTAAGGTCTTTTACTTTCATAGGTGTTTTTTCTTTATTGAAACACATCAAATGCGGAAGCATTTCATGTGTTTTACTTAATAATTTTGTTTTTCAGACCCCAAAGATATGAATTTTATTTCATTTTAACAAATCTTTTCTATTTCTTATCGCTCCTATCACGATTTTTTATTAATTTTGCATCCGGATAGTGCCCCTCATTACGAGACGGCACACTTTTGACATCAAATACAATACAAAATAATGAAAAAAAATCTTTACTCAGTTCTCGGACTGGCATTGGCCTTAGCTATCGGCGGCTCCGTCGTTTCCTGTGGAGGCAACAAGGAGGAGAAAGCTTCAGCTTCCAAGAAGGTAGCTGTTGCCGATAGTGTTTCACTGCCAAACTATCGTTACGTTGACATCGACACTCTTCTCACAAAGTATATTCTTGCGAAAGATTATAACGAGGAGATGATTAGGATGCAGGAAAACCTTGAAAGCGAGACCAAACGTCATCAGACTTCTCTTCAGTCGCTTGCCTCGCAGATTCAGAACAAGGTGCAAAATAATTCTTATCTTTCTCAGGAAAGTTTTGACACAGATCAGCAGAAGCTTGCCTCTATGCAATCAAATGCAGAGCGGTCGGTAGGAATGATGCAGCAGAAATATGCTGAGGCTGCTGCCAAGGCACAACAGGCTGTCAATGACTCAGTCAATGCATTTATTGAGGAATACAACAAAAAGCATGGCTATGATGCTATCTTCAACAAAGCTGCAGCCCTTCACTTCAATCCGGCTCTTGATATCACAGACGAGATAGTTGAAGGCTTGAACGCAAGATATAATAAGGTAAAGAAATAATTAGGAATGTCAAGACGCTTGTGCGGAGTTGTCTTAGCGATGACGATCGGAGTCGCTGCCTCATGTCCTTTCCCATCTCTTGCAAAAGGATGGGAGACGGTGCGCACGGATGTCTCGGCATTAAATTCCGTAGCACGCGACAATGATGTGGAGATAAAGGTTTCTCCCGGCTATGTCGTGGTGGTTTCTACCCAGCCTGTCCAAATTAAGATTTTTACGATCCTCGGTCAGGTTGTCAGCAACGAGAATCTTCCGGCGGGTGTAAACCGCCTGCCGCTTTCCCATGGCGTCTACATTGTTAAGGTAGGCGACATTACATGCAAGATTGCAGTTTGAATATTTAGTTTTTATGATGGAAAATATTGATTGGAAAAATCTGCCGTTCGGTTATATCTCGACAGATTGTAATGTGCGTTGCACTTTCAGTGATGGTAAATGGGGCCCTATCGAGGTGTCAGATTCCGAGTATATACCCATGCACATGGCTGCGGCCTGCCTGCATTATGGCCAGGAATGTTTTGAAGGTCTTAAGGCATTCCGTGGTGCCGACGGCAAGATCCGGGTGTTCCGTATGGATGAGAACGCCAAGCGTTTCCGGAGATCGGCTGAGGGTATTATGATGGAGCCTCTGCCTGAGGATATTTTCTGTGAGATGGTGAGAAAGGTTGTCTCGCTTAATTCCCGTTTCGTGCCACCCTATGGCACCGGAGCAAGTCTATATATTCGTCCTGTAGAGATAGGCATATCGCCGCAAGTGGGTGTAAAGCCGTCAAAAGATTATCTCGTTGTAATGTTTGTCACCCCCGTAGGTCCATACTTCAAGACCGGATTTAATCCGACTAAAGTCTGCATGAGCCGTAACTACGACCGCGTTGCCCCACTTGGCACAGGATCGTTAAAAATCGGTGCTAACTATGCAGCTTCCCTTAAGGCCGGTGAATTAGCTCATGATCTGGGTTATTCCGTTATGCTCTATATAGATCCGAAAGAAAAGAAATATCTTGATGAGAGCGGAGCTGCCAATTTCTACGGTATCAGAGGCAACAGCTACATCACTCCTGCTTCAGACTCAATTCTTCCTTCAATCACCAATAAGAGTATCTGCCAGCTTGCAGAAGATCTTGGAATGACTGTAGAACGCCGTCATATCCCGGTTGAGGAACTTGAGACTTTTGATGAAGTAGGTGCATGTGGCACAGCCGCTGTGATATCACCTATTGGCGAGATTGATGATATCGACACCGGCAAGAAATATATTTATGGCGACGGGAAGCCGGGTGAGAAATCCACGGTGCTATATAATAAACTTCGTGGGATCCAGCTCGGAGAGGAACCTGATGCCCATGGATGGATTGAAATAATAGAGGAAAATTAAGACCCCGTTTCATAAAGATTTTAAGAGCCCCGGGGCGGTTTTGGGCGAGTGATTTTCGCGAGTT
>CAYQXG010000128.1:0-6154 GCA_964421525.1 uncultured Sangeribacter sp.
ATCATTCCTTTCAGGTATTCCTACACGTTCGGCATAAGATAAGCAAGCTGATCTTATGCTCTCACTCAATGGAATTCCTTCCTCAACTCGCGAAAATCACTCGCCCAAAACCGCCCCGGGGCTCTTAAAATCTTTATGAGACGGGGTCTTAGATGAGGCCGAGCTCTACTTGGAATGCAAAGTTAGCGAATTATTTGGGAATATGCAAAAAATCAATGCGGGCATCATGCTTATCAGTGATGCCCGCATATCGCTATATGTATGAATAAGATTATAGGTCTGGCTCGACTTCAAAGTCGTCTTTGCCCACTCCACAAACTGGACAAACCCAATCATTAGGAATATCTTCAAAAGCAGTTCCGGGTGCTATTCCGCTGTCGGGATCACCCACTTCAGGATCATAGATCCAGTCGCATACGACGCAACGATATTTTTTCATAGTCTATTATATTTATTGGTTTTTATAAAACTAAAACCACTCAGGCGCTAAATGGTTTATTTTTTTTAGAAAAAAACTGAGTTTTTTGGAGGAATGGGATTATATTATTAAATTTGCACAGTCTTCAATTCTTGAATGAATTATCTGAAGATGAATCAGGCCGAAGGCATGATGATTATGTTGATCAGGGTTGCTGCAGTCGCAGCGCGTCTGAATATTAGCAGGTTAGCCTCTGCTGCATATTTTGTGAAAAATTTATATTGTATTATTTTTTAGATACTAATAAACAATGGATAAATATCAGGAAGTGATAGCGGCGTCGAAAGTGACGGGCGACGACGAAGTGGTGAAAGCTGAAGTGAAGAAAATTGTGGAAGATGCGGGAAAATATGCCTCGAAAGAAGTCTATGAGTTCCTGCTCAATTCCATCGACCTGACTACTCTTGCTACAGAAGACAGCGTCAAGAGTGTAGCTGCATTTACCGAGAAGGTCAATAGTTTCGACAGCGATTATCCTCAATATAAGAATGTAGCGGCTATATGCGTATATTCAAACTTTGCCGAAGTGGTCCGCAACACTCTTGACGTGCCGGGTGTTGATGTGGCTGTTGTGGCAGGGTGTTTCCCGAGTGCCCAGACTTTTATTGAGGTGAAGGTGGCTGATGTAGCTATGGCAGTGCTTGGCGGTGCTGATGAAGTAGATATCGTGTTCCCGGTTGGAATGTATAAGGATGGCGACTACGAAGGCCTTTGCGATGAGATCATCGAGATGAAGCGTGCTGCGAGAGGAGCAAGGCTTAAGGTGATTCTTGAAAGTGGCTTGCTAAAGACGGCTGAAGACATAAAGAGGGCATCGGTTCTCTCGCTCTACAGTGAGGCTGATTTCCTGAAGACATCTACCGGCAAGATCTATCCGGGAGCAAGTCTTGAGGCTGCCTATGTAATGTGCCAATGCATAAAGGAATACTATCAGGCCACCGGCCGCAAGGTTGGCTTCAAGTGTTCGGGTGGTATCCGCACCACGGAGGAGGCGCTAAGGTATTATGCTGTTGTGAAGGAAGTGCTTGACGACGAGTGGTTGTGCCATGATCTATTCCGAATCGGAGCAAGCTCACTTGCCAACTCTGTGCTCTCAAGCCTTGAATGCACAGAAATCAAATATTTTTAAATATTTAGCTGTTCTGCAGTCTGCTTAAAACTTCATAATTCCTAAGGTGAGCACCCGAATCATATATATCCGGACGATATTGACCACAATTGCATTCCTTGCGGTCTGCCAAATTGCTTTGGCAGACTACAAGGAAGGCTATTATGATGATATGGATGGAAAGACTAAGGAGACTCTCAAGGAAGCCGCCCGCCGATGTGTGGAGCATCATGTGAAACTTAGTTATACCAATCTTCCCAACTATTGGGTGGTTTCTGATGTCTATCCCGACCTTTACGATGGACTGCAGAGATGGTGGGATATGTATAGCGATAATGTATATCTTATTGCGGACGGAATGACAGGCAAGGCTTCTTTTTCCGCCAACAAGATGCAGCGCGAGCATGCCGTTCCAAAATCATGGTGGAAAAAGGGCGACGATGTTGAATACACTCCCGCCTATTCCGACATGTGGAATCTTTATCCGTCTGACGGCTCTGCAAACCAGGCTAAGCTCAATTATCCTCTTGGGCCTGTGCTAAAGGCTGATTTTGATAATGGGGTTACTAAAGTGGGCCGTGCAGTTGATGGGTTTGGCGGTGGCAGCGAGAAAGTGTTTGAGCCCGGCGATGAATATAAGGGTGATTTCGCGAGAGCTTTCTTCTACATGGCTACGGTCTACGACGACCTGCCTTGGAAATACACCTATATGTTTCAGCAAAACCAATGGCCTACGCTGCGTGAGTGGGCAAGCGATATGCTTCTTGACTGGGCTCGTCAGGATCCCGTCAGCCAAAAAGAGATTGACCGTAACGATGCTGTCGAGACATGCCAGGGCAACCGTAATCCCTTCATAGACTTTCCGCAGCTTGCCGAATACATCTGGGGTGTACGGACAGCCGACGTTTTCTATATCTCCGAGCAAGGCTGGAATGCTGTAGATTCTATGATTGATGACGCCCGGTTTGACTTCAGGATCAACGGCAACACAATTGAGATAATGGGGGAATGTCCGGCCGGAGGTTTCGCAATAACCGACATATTCGGCAGAATACTTATGCGTGTTGACTGCCCACGGTCAGGCGATATTTATGATATTCCTTTCCGGGGAGTTCTGATCATATCCACTCCCTCCAAATCTTGGAAAATACTCCTGCAGTAATCCACATCTAAATCCGGCGCTGTCATTATCTTTGCGATTAGAGCAATCCCTTATGTTTTTGTGCATGCAAAATGCATAATTAAAGTATAACACCGTTCCAAGCATGGTTGGCAAAGATTTTTTGTTGAAAAATGATAGTTTTTTCTTTAATTTTTTTGGAATCTTGAAAATAGTAGTTAACTTTGCAAACCTATTGGAATATCATAAATCTATAATAATATGTTGCCTAACACAGATGTCATCACGAAAGATAGCGTGGTGGTAAGGTTTTCCGGTGATTCCGGCGACGGAATGCAGCTTGCGGGAAACATTTTCTCCAATGTCAGTGCCGGTGAGGGAAACACAATTTCTACTTTCCCTGACTACCCGGCAGAAATCCGCGCCCCTCAGGGCTCTTTGAGCGGAGTGAGTGGTTTTCAGGTTCATATCGGTAAGGGTGTCCATACTCCGGGCGATGCCGCCGACGTGCTTGTAGCGATGAATCCCGCCGCACTGAAGACCAACTTGAAATATCTTAAGAAAGGTGGTATCATAATTTGCGATAGCGATACTTTCCGTGCGGCTGATCTTAAGAAAGCTGAGTATGCTACAGAGGATCCTGTCGTGGAACTTGGCATTGATCCGGAGAGAATCATGCTCGTGCCGATGACCACTATTCTGAAAGCCACTCTTGCTGATTCCGGTATGGATCAGAAAGCTATGCTTAAATGTAAGAATATGCTTGCTCTTGGCATAGTTTGCTGGCTTTTTGACCGCCCTGTGGAAAGCGTATTGCATAAGCTGAAAGCTAAGTTTGCAAAGAAGCCGGCTGTGTATGAGGCTAATGCGAAAGTGGTGCAGGCAGGTTGGGATTATGGTCATAATACTCATGCCTCTATGCCTACCTATCGCATTGAGACTGAGGCTGCCCGTCCCGGCATCTATACCGACGTGAATGGAAACACAGCAACTGCTTGGGGACTTATAATGGCATCAGAGAAGAGCGGGCTTCCCCTCTTCCTCGGCAGTTATCCCATCACTCCGGCAACCGATATTCTTCATGAACTTGCAAAGCGCAAAGACTTGGGTGTCAAGGCATGCCAGATGGAAGATGAGATTGCAGGCGTTTGCTCCGCAATAGGAGCTTCTTATGCAGGAAATCTTGCAGTGACATCTACTTCCGGTCCCGGTCTTGCCTTGAAGAGCGAGGGTATTGGTCTTGCAGTAATGGCAGAGCTCCCGCTTGTGGTGATCGACGTGCAGCGTGGTGGCCCTTCAACCGGTCTTCCGACAAAGACTGAACAGACCGACCTCATGCAGGCACTCTACGGCCGCAATGGTGAATCCCCTCTCTGTGTCCTTGCTGCCGCAAGCCCGACAGATTGCTTCACCATGGCATTCGAGGCTGCTCGCATCGCCCTTGAGCACATGACCCCCGTCATTCTGCTTACAGATGCATTCATTGCGAATGGATCAAGCGCATGGCGCGTGCCTGAAGAGAAGGATTATCCGGCAATTAAGGTGCCTTTCGTCAGCAAGGAAATGGTGGAAGGTGGCTGGACTCCATATATGAGAAACGATGACAACCTTTCCCGCTATTGGGCAATCCCGGGCGTGGAAGGTGCCATGCACCGCGTCGGAGGTCTCGAGAAGGACGCCAAGACAAGTGTAATCTCAACCGATGGAGCAAACCATGAGAAGATGGTGCTCACCCGTCGTCAGAAAGTTGCCAATATAGCCAACGATATCCCATTGCTGCAGATTCAAGGGGATGCCGATGCCGATACTCTCCTTATAGGTTGGGGTGGCACCTACGGCCACATGCTGACCGCATGCGAGGAACTCAATCGCGACGGTCATCCGGTTGCTCTTGCACAGTTTAGATATATCAATCCGCTTCCGGCAAATGCCCTCGATGAAATCAAGAAATATAAGAACGTGATTGTGGCTGAGCTCAACACCGGTATGTTTGCCGACTATCTGCAGCAGAAGCTTCCGGGTGTCGAGATCAAGCGAATCAATAAGATCGAGGGACAGCCTTTTATGGTGTCGGAGATCGTGGAAGGTGTAATCAATCATATTAAATAAATATCCGGAGACAATGGAAAACAATAACTGCATATTCGCCCCCGGCGACTATAAGAACGGGGCAAGTGTTCGCTGGTGTCCCGGATGCGGAGACCATGCTATTCTGAATACTCTACATAAGGCTATGGCTCGTGTCGGAGTCGCTCCTAAGGATACGGTTGTGGTGAGCGGTATCGGATGCTCCTCCCGCCTTCCTTACTATATGAATACCTATGGCATGCATACCATCCATGGCCGTGCCGCTGCAATTGCCACGGGAGTCAAGACCTCTCGTCCTGAGCTTACGGTTTGGCAGATTTCAGGCGACGGCGACGGCTTGGCAATCGGTGGCAACCATTTTATCCATGCGGTGCGCAGGAATGTGGATATCAACATGCTTCTCCTTAATAATAAGATCTACGGTCTGACAAAGGGTCAGTATAGCCCGACTTCTGCACGCGGCACTGTCTCCAAGTCCAGCCCTTACGGCACCACTGAAGATCCGTTTATCCCTGCCGAGCTTTGCTTTGGTGCCCGTGGAAATTTCTTTGCACGTTCATTTGATGTCGGACTCGACATAAGTGTGGATGTGATGGAGGCAGCTGCCAGACATAAGGGTGCAGCGGTAGTGGAGATACTCCAGAACTGTGTGATATTCAACAACGGCATACATGCAAATATCGTTGACAAGGAGGTTCGTGATGATCACACCATCTATCTCAAACATGGCGAAAAGATGGTGTTTGGAAAGAATCACGACAAAGGACTTGTGCAGGATGGTTTCAATGTTAAGGCTGTGACGATAGGTGAGGATGGCTACACTATCGATGATGTCCTCGTTCACGATGCACACTGCGAGAGCAATTTCCTTCAGCAGCAGCTTGCAATGATGGATGGAAATGATCTGCCGCTTGCATTGGGTGTGATCCGCGACTATTCCGCACTCACTTATGAGGCGGAAGTGGCTGCGCAGGTTGAGGCTGTGAAGGCAAAAAAGAATTTCTCGTCACTCCGCGACATGGTGTTGAAGACTATGGACACATGGGAAGTGAAGTGAGCGGATTTCTCATTTCGTAAATGAGGCTAAACAACTCTGATATTCTCAAATGGCTCTAAGTATATCTTAGGGCCATTTTTTTTCTTTAAAAGTTGAGAAAAACCGCTTTTTTACCAAAAAAATAGGTAAAAGTCTGCACAAACATCAAAAATATGTGCAAATTTTGCCAAAAAATTTCGATATATGAATTTTTTTAATTAGTTTTGCAGTCCAAAACGAGAAATACAAAACGACAATTCTATAAATTACTAACTCAAAACTATCAAGATTATGTCTGATATCGAAAACAGAGTAAAGGCTATC
>CAYQXG010000129.1:0-6097 GCA_964421525.1 uncultured Sangeribacter sp.
ATATGACTTGTTTTTATGCCCTTCATAAGTGTCAACTTTTTTCAGTTCAAGTCATGGCATGATTTCGCCTTAAAACAGGCTTATGGCCCCGCCTCATAAAAATGGGGGTCTAAAATTGAAGGTCGATGGAGGCAAGGAGCGTCTTGTCTTCTTCGATTGTATTGCCAACAGTGGTCAGCATGTCGCCCATTATGGCACCATTTATGCCCCCTCTGAAAATTCTCTTTAGATTGGCCTGCGAAAGACGATTACGACCTCCCGCAAAGCGGATAATCTGTTTAGGAAGAATGAAGCGCCATACAGCTGCACATCTGATAATATCTTCTTCCGGAATCAAAGGGGTGTCTTCGAGAGGGGTGCCTTTGATGGGGTTAAGTATATTCATCGGAACAGAATCCACCCCCATATCACGAAGCATGATCGCAAAGTCAACCCGATCTTCCGGAGTCTCCCCCATTCCAATTATTCCACCGGAACATATTGCCATGCCCACCTTGCGGGCACTTTCAATCGTGCGCCGCTTATCATCCTGACTATGGGTGGTGCACAGGCTATGCCACATTCTCTCGCTTGTCTCCATATTGCAATGATAGCGCTCCACACCGCATTCCCTAAGGCGGGAAAGCTGAGTCTCGGTAAGAAGTCCCATTGAAGCGCACAGATGCAGATCTGTTTCTTCGGCAAGACGACGATATATCCTGCAGAAATTTTCAAGGTCTTTGTCTGACACGGCACGACCACTCGTCACGAGAGAGAAACGTCGTATCCCTGTCTGCTCATTGATATGGGCAGCATCGAGAGTCTTGTCTTCTTCAAGAAAATTATAGGTGACGCAGTTTGTATCATGATGGCGAGTCTGGGCACACCACTTACAGTCTTCACCACACATTCCACTCCGGGCGTTCACTATTGAACAGGAGTCGAAATGATTGCCATGAAACGATGAGCGTATCCGGTCGGCCGCATCACATAACGCATCCAGATCTTTGACCTGCATAAGAGAGATAGCCTCGTCACGGGAGGCACCGATGCCGGATGATATGATTCTTTGGGCTAAATCATTTATTTCTTGCTTGTTCATTACTGACATAATGAGACGCCTATTTTGAGGCGGATTTATTCTGACATATTAGTAGCGGGTGCATATTATGCATCCATAAATATCTGACGATTTGGGGGCATCGTCACGGAAATCACAGCTTAGGATTTTGACAGGGTGAGAGTGAACTCGAGACCACCTGTCGGGTTATTGCGGACCGTTATATCGCCTCCATGAAATATTGCGGCACTCCTTACAATCGCAAGACCAATACCTGTACCACCTTTCTTACGGTCTCGTCCTTTCTCAATACGATAGAAACGTTCAAACAAATGTTCAAGATGCTCCTCCGGTATGCCGGAACCATTGTCACCTATAATGATACGGTAGCTCTTGTCGTCTTCTTCCTGCAGGAAAATAGTGAATGTAGAAGCACCGGAATAGTTGATTGCATTATTGAGAAGATTTGAGAATATCGATTCAAGGAGCGGAGCGTTGCCGAGCATCATCATTGTCTCGGGAAGATTGATATCATACTCAATACCAGCAGCAAGCGCCTTATTCTCAAGATTGGAAAGAACATCATCAACGACATCACGCAGTGAAAGATGCTCTTTCTGAATAGCATCGGCGCCATCGTCAAGACGGTTTAGGGTAAGAATATCCTGAACCATAGACATCAGGCGGTCTGTGTTTGCCTTGCAACGTCCAAGCAGCATATCGCGTTGCTGAGGACTTAGCTTATCCTTATGCGTAAGCAGGGTTTCCAACTCTATCGACATCGCTGAAATCGGAGTCTTCAACTCATGGTTTATATTATTGGTAAGCTCACGCTTTATACGCATCTTCTCCTCCTCTTCTTTCAGAGCGAGCATTGCCTGGTGGTCGCGATCGGCGATAGTGCGCTGAAGATTGACATAAAGGAGAACAATATTATGTGCAATCTTACCAAGCTCATTCCGCGGAAAAGCCTGGACATCATAGATCTCCTCACCATTTTCCGCTTTTTGGGCGAAAATTGACAAACGCCTGATGGTTTGGCCGAGACGATTGATGGTAAGATAGGTTATCACCAGAATCACAACATAGATAACCGCCGCATACCAAATGAACGAGCGGTCTATTTCCATGAATTCAGACAGGTTCACATCATGGCCGAGAGCACCGGTGCGGGCAATGAGATCACCTTCATTTAGAGCCGCGTAATAATAGAATGAATCATCGTCCTCCTCATCATTATTATGGACAAAAAAACCTTTGTGGTCTTCCGAATCGATTGCCATTCGAATCTCCTTCAGCCCCAGCACGTCGATATTGCCAAGACCGGTGTTATCATAAAGCACACTACCCTCCTTGTCGAAAATGGCAAGCTGAAGCTGCTGGATGGGCAAGTCTATAGTTCGTTCCCATGACTCCACATCAAGGGTGCCACCTCCATAATGGTCGAGGAGCTGATAGTTAAGGACAGTCAACTGAGCGTTAAGCAGCTCCTCACGGTAGTGCTGCTCGCGCTGATACTGGAATGCAAGGAAAGCCCCTTCGCTGAGCGTCAGTATGGCTGCAACGAAGAGGAATACTTTTGTGATGTAACTGATCTTGATTCTGTACATAGTCAGATGGCTGGGATCGGAAGGCGGATTTCAGAGGTCGCAGGCAAGAGCATATAGATATCAGACCTCAAAGGCAGAGATCAGACCTTGAAGCCGTAGCCGTAGCCTGAACGGGTCACGATCAGCTTGCCATATTTGCCGATCTTAGCGCGAAGACGGGTCACGTTGACATCGACCACACGGTTCACCACCACAACTTCGTCAGACCAAACCTTCTGCAGAATATCTTCACGTGAAAAGATCTTACCCGGATTGCTCATAAGGAGAGATAGAAGTTCAAACTCCTTACGAGGCATACGGACTGGGACATCGTCGATAGTGCAGACTATCTGGTCGAGGTCGATAACAAGACCTTCCTCACGAATTATACGTTTTGACTTTGGCTCCTCTTTATGGGTCTGTGCCGGCACCGAAGTTGCCTGGGATGATGCGCCACGTTCCGTGCGACGAAGCACAGACTTGATACGGGCAAGAATGTTACGAATGTTATAGGGTTTCGTAACATAGTCATCAGCACCAAGATTGAGACCTGCAATCATATCATCGTCAGCATTCTTTGCTGTACAGAATATGATTGGAATATGCGCAGTATTTGGATTTCGTTTCAAGATGCGGGCAATTTCAAAACCTGACATCTTACCCATCATCACGTCGAGGAGAATCAGATCGTAGGAAGTGAGATCCATTTCGAGCGCCTCTTCTGCTGAATAAGCAGTATCCGCCTCATAACCTTCAATTTCAAGGTTGAGTTTCAGACCTTCACACAAGTCCGGTTCGTCATCGACTACAAGAATTTTGTATATTTCCATATATATATGTATTTGCTTTTGCAAAGTTAATAAAAATTTTTCATATTTGAAAAAAATTCACAGCAAAGGTATGGTTTTCCTTCATTCATCGGTTACAATGACCATATTACGCCCTCTTCATGAAAAAAAATCCACTCGAAAACCTGACGAAATCTTAATAAAAAAAATAAGTTTAAACATCTTCCATAATTACAAATGAACTAAAGGAGGGTAATATGCGTTTTGTCAAATAAAAGATTGATAAGTTTGTAAGATTTATTAATTAAAAGGGAAAGCAATATTAATCAACAAAAACTAAAATAAATAATTCTACTATGAAAACAATCTACAAAGCCATGGCATTAGGAGCAATAGGACTTAGCGCGGCAGCTATGCCGGCACAAAGCGATGCTTGCACCCGAGTAATTTATCATGGAGCCGACAGTCTTTATGTGATTGGAAGATCGTTAGACTGGAAGACCCCGATTCCTACAAATCTTTATGTATATCCAGCAGGAATCAAGAAACAAGGGGCATCCACTCCCGACGGTATTAATTGGACATCAAAATATGGTGCTGTATATGCAGTAGGCTACGACGGCGGAATAACAGAAGGAATGAACGAGAAGGGCCTGTCGGTCAACGGTCTTTTCTGCAAAGGGACAATCTATAACAATGCTGCCCGTGAAAAAAATCCACCGATCTCCCTTGCAATGATAGTTGGATGGATTCTTGATAACTGTGCTACCACTCAGGAAGTTCATGATCTTCTCACTTCAAATCCCTTCAGCATCGAGGGTGCAACCTTCGACGGAGGTACAGTTTCCACATTGCATTGGGGAGTTACAGACGCAAGCGGTAAATCATTGATCTTTGAGTTTGAAGACGGAAATCTCAACATCTATGACCCGGGTGACATAAGAGCCATGACCAACGATCCGCAGTGGCCCGCCATGACAGCAATTGTGAACTACTGGGAAAAGATAGGAGGCAAGAACATGCTGCCTGGCACAGTGACCAGTCCAGACCGCTGCGTAAGAGCCAACTATTTTGCTCATCACGTTGAGCCTACAAGCGACGCACAGCTGGCCGCAGCAATCACAAGGTCGGTGCTCGTGAACTCTTGCGTTCCTTACACATATAACATTGAAGGAGAACCAAACCTCAGCTCTACACAGTGGAGAAGTTATTCAAACCTTCGTGACAAGCTCTATTATTTCGATATCGTCACCAATCCGGGCTACTACTATGTTGACTTAAAGAAGTGCGACCTCACCAAAAAAGGCAAGATCCTTAAGCTCGATACTTCAAAGACTTCTGATCTTGTCGGAGATGTCACAAGCAAGTTTGTAAAGTCAGACGGGTTTAAGCCGATGTACTGATTATAATGATTATTGATAAATATAAATGATGAATCACCCAAAAAGGAAGCGGCTCGACGAGTCGCTTCCTTTTTGATTCTTTAAAATAGTTCACGTTTTGTCAATGCCTGTTTTACATAATGGACCAAGAGGAGTATATCCGGGCATGTATTCGCAGATCAAAACCGAGAGGTTGTTATTTTACGGATAATGTAATGCAGAGTATAGAAAGGACAAGACGACGCATGGTATAGATCATGCAATGAGTTTCCTGAAATGCATTAAGGGCATACTGGAGAGCGATTCTTTTTTCCGTGTCGAGGTCACTCCTACCATCGTGCAGCAATTCGTAGAGCCGCTGGCTGTTGGCATAAGACTCTGAAAGAATCAACGACATCTCTTTCCTCAAATCGCGCATTCCTTCAGTATCGCCGGTGCCCACAAGTTCATAGATTGAATTACTCATGTTGCAGATATCATCTGAAAGAACACCGAGCTGCTCATAATATAAATCGGGGAATGGCTCGGTGAAGTTGTTGAGATATTCTATGCAGACTTCGGCGAGACTCTTAAGGCCATCGTTGATCTCAAACAGACAGCTGTTTGCAAGATTTATCCAAGCAAGAGATTCGATATAGCAGACAGGATCAATAGAATGAAGGCAATCGTCTTGCGTCTTTTTCTGATCCTTAAGTTCTATCTTCATCTCCTTAATGTCGTTGAGAATACCATTTAGAGCAACTGTATCATTAGCAAAATATGATTTGCTGATCTTTCCAAAGGTATTCTTAACATAAAGAAGACATAGCTTATAGTTCGTAAAGAGATACTCTACAAAAATAGTATATGCTTTTTCAGAATCAGCGGTATCCTTGACCGAGTGACAAATAACAGCGGTCTGGTCGTTGATGTATTCACCGCGTTTGTGCCTGGACTTACCAAAACGCAAACCTGAATCACCCATCAGCTCGAAAAAAAGCAGAAGGGTGACGGCAAGAACAGCCAATACCGAAAGTATAATAACAAACCATATTTCCATAATAGAAAAAGCAATCCCATGATGTTTTATGGGAATTCGGATGCAAAATAATAAAAATATTGTTACATTACTGTTACATGTTAGTTTCAGTTTTGTTAATTAACAGTTGAGGATAATTTGAAATTTGGAATCTTGAGTTGGAGTGGGAGTAGGAGTGGCAGATAAAGAAACAGGTCTTCCGAAACCGGAAGACCTGCTAAAAGGGAAGTTGCCTTACCAAGATTCGAACTTGGACAAACAGAACCAAAATCTGGTGTGCT
>CAYQXG010000130.1:0-6052 GCA_964421525.1 uncultured Sangeribacter sp.
TATAGTGCTGAAAATCAGTTATGTTTAGCCTATATAACATTGATTGCCGTGTTGTAGAACGGACAACGCAGAAGCCTCACGCAGTAGCATTATATATATGTCAAACAGTCAACGCTCACGCGTTGGCTTGACATATAATACTAACCACAAAGGCGTCTACAGTTGTCTCATTCTTGACCGAGATAAAGAATTTGCGAAGTTCCTGATAGTCAAGAAAGAGCGTCGAGTAAACGCTAAAAAAATAAAAAACTGCAGTCCCTCCCGCTTCGCCCTTGACCAGGCTTCCGCATTTCGGTCTGCAACTGCAAAGTTAATAATTATTTTTATTTATGACAAAAAAATAAGCCTCTCTTTAGAAGATTTTAATATTTCTATTTTATATGGGTGGGATTAAATGGAAAGGGGCCTCTCAAATCTTATGAGACGGGGTCTAAATTATTTCGCGATTATCCGCCTGAAATTTTCTTGAATAATTCTTTGTTTCTACCTGCTCAAGCGCTTTCGAAACAGAACCGTCATATTTCAGCTCAATTATATAAATATAGTCTTCTGTCTTGATAGTGATGTCAATGCTTCTATATGAAGTGGCAGATTCTGCTTCCATCTCAAGTCCGACAAGATCCATAAGCAGGAAAAAAGCATTATCTTCGCAAAATAAATATAAAAAAATCAGTTATCCAAATCAATTGCCGGATGACAGGATTTTTTTTACAGCAAAGTCAAGGATAGGGTCGATGCCTTGAATCAGGAGTGAGTCGGGGGCGTGGACCTCACAGCCGGGGCTCGGATCTATGCCGAATTCCGTGATTTCTCCTCCCGGCGATGTCATTGGGCTGGCGGAGAAACGCACTCCCCATCCTATCGGCATCTCGGAGTTGAAGGGAAGGCCACCACCGCCACCTGTGCGCGCTCCGATTATAGAGACATTGGGGAGTGTCTTCATCACCGATACGAAATCATTGGCTGCGCTGAAGCAACTTCGGTTGGTCAGCACTGCCACCGGTTTGTGGAGATATGCGATTCGGCGGGTAGTGTCGCATGGTTCATAGAAAAATTCATAAGGTTCGGAGAAGTCATTATGTCCGGGCCCCGTTTTATGTCGGATGGATCCTCCCGAAACCTTATGGTCGATCAAACGGCTCACCAAGGTCTTGATATTTGTGAGATTGCCACCTCCATTGTCGCGGATGTCTATGATGAGTCCTTTGCTCTCGTAGAGAATGGCAAGGATATAGTCGAGGTTAAGGTTGCCTATATCGTAGGAAAATGATGGATAATACATGTAGCCGATAGTGTCCGGAAGCATCTTGTAGGATATGCCTGAGGTCTGGAGATAGTCGAAGCCAAGGTAATTCTCCTGAATGGTGCGCAGACGGAAATCCTGAGGATAATCAGTCCACCATTTGCGATAGAACGATGTATTGAAAGAGGATATCAAGTTTACGTGTCCATCCTTAAGTTCATCGAGCATGGCAGAGCAGATGTTGAAGAGCTGCAGCATTTTGGTGTCGTCTTTCACAAGGGGGCGATACTTCTGATAGACGGCATTCCAGTCAATGTCTTTTTCGTTGAAAAAACAGTAGTGATTATCGATGGTACGCCATAGCGACTCAAAGTTGCCAATCGGATCGTTCTTCTGTTGAGGATCATCCACACACGATGCTGCCAATCCTGCCAAACACAAAAAGCACAGCAGAGCCGGGAGCATCATCATCATGTTTTTAACTCCTCTCATACACACTTAAACGATTGAACGATTATACAATTTAAATTTCTTCGAAAAGATTTCCGTCAACGATTTTAGGCCCCGTCTGCTCAGCAGTCTCCAGTCCCGTATCCTGCAAGGCATCGTCAGCATCGGTCTCATCTTCAGGATTTTCTATGGTCTCCGGCATCGCTTCCGATTCAGGTTCGGGCATTCTGATTGGTTCCAATTCCTTGATCTCGCCAAGCTGATAGGTGGTGATTCTCTTTCCCTTTGCCTTGAAACCCTTGACAGCTATAAATTCATCGGCATTTATCTCGAGTTCCGGACGCACTGAGTCGTTGCCCCCGAAAGTGACGAGGAGCCGTGGATAGGCTGTATCGGTCAGCAATATCATTTTAGATTCAGGCCCATTGCCTACGAAACGCTGTGGGTTTTTTGTTGGCTCAAATTCAAATCTCTTGAGATATGGGAACCCTAACTCGGCATCGAAGAGGGCGAGTGTCCAGACTTTACCTTTCTTGAATTTCTCTATCTTGAGGATGTTGTCTTCGTAATGGTTTTCTTCGGAGAAACTTGTGGTGTAATATTCCCCATCCTTTGTTATCACAAGCACGAGATCTTCGCCAAGGAAAGAGCCGAGCTTTTCTCCTCGGCCGTCGTAGTTGAGGCGAAGAACGTCGCGGTCGAACCAGACGTCGCGTCCTCCAAGCGTGGACGTGCCCTTCTTGTCGAGACTTACAGACTGAATGGCGAACTTAGTGACGAGATTTCCAAGCGATTCCTTCCCTTTTATATCGAGAGTTGCAAAATCTACCATCACCTCGCGGTTTCGCGGGCGGCGTCCGTCAGGCCCAGGCTCATCTTTGAGAAGCACCTTGACTGTCTCAGCCTCTCCGTTGGGATTGACTGTCATCCATTCTATACGGCTTCCAGGTTCACCTTTGGTCATGTTGTATTCCTTGTCGCGTGTCAGCCCTGTGATGAAGAAACGTTTCTTATAATAGATGCCGGCCTTGCCGTTGCGGTAGATCACATTGTAGATGGTGCGCTTGTCGTTTTTCTTGAAAAGACCGATATGGATCACCTTCTTGCCAACATAGAATTTCTCCTGAACCTTGGATATCTTATAAGTGCCGTCGCGATAGACGATCAATATGTCGTCTAAGTCTGAGCATGTGAACTTGAACTCTGCATCCTTTAGGCCTGTGCCTACGAAGCCTCCTTCCTTGTCGTAGTATAAGCGCTTGTTGGCCTCTGCAACTTTGGTAGCAACGATTGAGTCAAAGCCGCGAAGCACAGTGCGTCGTGGAAAGGCATGCCCGTATTTATCCTTAAGATGTTCGAACCATTTTATCGTGTATTCCACAATATGGTCGAGATTATGGCGGATATCGGCAATCTGGCTGTCGAGAAGAGCTATCTTTTCATCAGCTTTCTCAGAGTTGAATTTCAAAATGCGTCCCATCTTGATTTCCCACAGGCGCAAATAGTCGTCGTTGGATATTTCCCTGAAGAAAGATGCTTTGAATGGCTCGAACAGCATTGATAATCTTTCGATTGCCTCATCCATACTGGCGGCTCGCTCAATGTGCTGATCCTTATACATCCGCTCCTCGATGAAGATTTTCTCAAGGCTGGCAAACATCTGGGCCTCAAGGGCTTCTCCAAGCTTAATTTCCAGTTCGCGATGAAGCAGTTCCTTTGTGCGGTCAGTGGAGAAACGCAACACGTCGCTCACCGATAGGAACCTCGGTTTCTTATCCCAGATCACACAGCAGTTTGGTGAAATGGATACCTCGCAGTCAGTGAAACCGTAGAGAGCATCTATGGTCTTGTCGCTCGAGGCTCCTGGGGCAAGATGCACTATTATCTCGGCATTGGCGGAAGTGTTATCGTCGACTTTTCGTACCTTTATCTTCCCTTTCTCCATCGCCTTGAGGATAGTGTCGATTAGTGTGGCGGTGGTTTTTCCGAATGGAAGCTCCCGTATGGCAAGGGTCTTATTGTCGATCTTCTCAATTTTTGCCCTTACTTTTATCTGACCGCCGCGTGCACCGTCATTATACCGGGAGGCATCCATCAGACCACCCGTCTGGAAGTCGGGCAGAAGCCTAAAAGATTCCCCTTTCAGATAAGATATGGCAGCTTCCGCTATTTCGTTGAAGTTGTGGGGAAGGATCTTACTGTTAAGACCGACGGCGATACCCTCCACACCTTGTGCAAGAAGGAGCGGGAATTTGACGGGGAGAGTGACAGGTTCTTTCTTTCTGCCATCGTAGCTTGGCTGCCATTCAGTGATTTTGGGAGAAAACAGTATTTCAAGACCAAGCTCGCTGAGTCGTGCCTCGATGTAACGCGGAGCTGCTGCTGAGTCACCGGTAAGTATATTTCCCCAGTTTCCCTGAGTGTCGATGAGCATTTCTTTCTGACCCAACTGCACAAGGGCATCGCCGATAGAGGCATCACCGTGCGGGTGATAGCTCATTGTGCTGCCTACGATGTTTGCAACCTTGTTGAAACGGCCGTCATCAAGGGTCTGCATGGTATGGAGAATACGACGTTGCACAGGCTTGAGGCCGTCTTCAATATGTGGGACAGCACGCTCCAGAATCACATAGCTGGCATATTCAAGATACCAGTTGCGGAACATTCCGGAAAGCTGGTGCTTCTTATCCCCGGCACCCGGAACTTTGTAGGATGGCATGACGAGTTGTGGGATGTCGGCTTCAGCCTCTTCCTCAAGTATCTTATCTTCCGGTGATTCTATGTTGGACAAGTCATTGTCGTTGATATTGAGGTTTTCCTCAATGTTTTCCATGTCGGTGTTGTCGATTTCGGCCATTCCGGTTTCAGTTGTCAGATGTCAGAATTATTGCTAAGATGCCACTAAATTACAAAAAAAAACTGAATTTTGCAAATAAAAATCAACCCCACGACTTTCGGCATGAGGTTGATTGCAAGTGTTTATTTCAGCGGGAGTCTCTGAAAAGTCACTCCCACTCGATTAAGCGTTTGCTCGGTGAGAGGGTTGATATATTGTGAGTTACGATTATATTCTGTTTCATCGGGGCTGAAAATCGGGGATGTTTTAGGTTTTGCAGGCGCGCTGTAGGACAGTCAGTTAAGGTAAAAACTCCATACTGGATGACTGGAATTGTAAGAGACCGCTTCCCTCATGGCTTGCGCCTGCAAAGGTACGCATTTTTAATAAAACACACAATATCAGCGAGGTACATTTTTAACGCTTCCTCTGAGTCTGTAGTAGGATTGCCTGGGAGTATAAGAAGTAGAGATTTAGGTTGCTTATATAGTTGATAGATAGGCAGGTAGGTAACCCCCGTTACCCCTCCCGTCCTCCCTCCCTATAGAGACGCACATCGTTTGCCATGGAAGATGTAAAAAATTTTCTGGAATTCTCGCGGATTGTACCAACTCTCGAGGTGTACCATTTTAATCTTATAGAAAGCATTTGATACAGCCTCCAACTGTGACAGTCTAATCTTTTAGGTTATTCTGTCGCAGTTGAGAGAGGAAGCGGTCAATCTCGGATTGGTCTCGAGTGTTACGCGGATAACTGTTTCTCTCAAACCACGGATTCATTTCGCTGGTTATGATATTCAATTTCTGATACAGTCCACGGAAAGAATAAACATAGAGGTCATTCACAAACCAGCCTATATAAAGTCTGTTTCGGTCGAGCCAAATATCAAGGTCGATGGGATAGCGGAATGTAGAGGGAACTTCCAATTTCTTCTCTGCATCTACCAATGGGGGAATGATGGCTTTTCTAATAAGGGCTGTCTCTCCGCTGTCATCATCATAAAGGAATGTATTTCGAGGATTCTTAGCATTCATCCCCATGAGCCTTCGTGAGAGATAGTACCGCAACCGCCATGCTGAATAACCGTCATGGTTGTAGCCAGCCTCCAAAAGTGCATATCGCTCTGAATTGGTCGAGAACGCTCGGAAATCTTCTCGCTGTGCAAACCATCTGTATGCTCCAATATTCTCGAAGAGATGCCAGTCAATGAAGCGGAACAACTTAACGTAGTGTCGTGGTGGATTCGGATTCTCCTCAAACCTCCACTCTGAAATCTCGAACTTATCCGTCAGATGCGATATAAGCCAGTGAGGTATGTCGAAAAGGAGAAAGCAGTCTCTCTCATGGTCTATGGCATAAATAAAATGCGCGTGATTTAGCCAGTTTGAGAGGGCAATTTCCTTATCGGATTTGGCTTTCACTGAAAGGGTGAGATAATTGTAGATATGCTCCATATAATATAAGGTGTATAAGTTAATTGGGCTGCGCTGAGGAGGACACGCAACCCAATCTCCGTCGTTTGT
>CAYQXG010000131.1:0-5964 GCA_964421525.1 uncultured Sangeribacter sp.
TCTCACTCAATGGAATTCCTTCCTCAACTCGCGAAAATCACTCGCCCAAAACCGCTCCGGGTCTCTTAAATCTTTATGAGACGGGGTCTTAATAATATTTTACCAAAAGTTGACCTATTGCGGTCAACAAAGTTTAATATGCCTGTCATGGCATATTAATGCTTATGCTTTGACTTTTACGAGCATAACCTTTGAGTCTGCTTTGGCAGTTACACTATGTGGAACGCCTTCACCTACAAGCATAAACTCTCCGGCATTGATAGTGTGTGGAGTGTTGGCCATAGTGAATTCAATTGAGCCCTCCAATACATTGACCATAAGTTCTGCCGGAGCAAGATGCTCAGCAAGTTTCTGACCGGCCTTCAATGCGATCAAGACAACACCACCGTTGGCGTTTTCAAAAATACGATGAAACTGAGGATGATCCTCAGCAGGTTGAATTTGATCGGCGAGTTTATGAACTTCACCGAACTTGTATTCTGTTTCTAACATAATTAAAATAAGATTAAGTATTTATATTTTCTTGAGGGACTTTTCCCCTTTCAGTTGTAAAACATCCTTAGCGGCTCGTTTGTTCATCTTTCGTAAACATCGGTTACTCCATTATCAAAGTAAATAGTGTAACCCCAATAATTACAGAATATGAAAAACACAATTCGTATAAAAAGAGCATACGAACCCTCCTCCCCGGATGACGGATATAGAATTTATGTAGATCGTCTTTGGCCTCGCGGTCTATCCCACGAAACCTTTCACTACGATCTATGGGATAAAGAAGTGGCTCCCTCTACAGAGTTGCGCAAATGGTTTCATGAAAATCCCACTTCTGAATGGACAGAATTTGAAGCTCGTTATCAAAAAGAACTTCTCAACAATCCGGCCTACGAAAACCTTAAGAAGCAGATTGTGGACAAGTCCATTGTCACTCTTTTATACTCATCACATGACACAGAGCGCAACAATGCCGCAGTACTCCAAACTTTACTTGTGTCGGAAATTTCAAATAAATGAAATTCTTTACGTTGAGCACTATTTAAAGAATAACCAATTATAAGATTAAAAAACCTTATTTAATAGTAGGAAAAATACTAATATGGAAACACAGCAAACAAGAAAAGTAGCTGATCAGGTAGCTGAAATGATTGCAGATGCCGGAGTGAAACACCTTTATGCCATAACCGGCGACAGTCTTAACGACCTGACGGATGCGCTTGTCAGAGATGGAAGGGTCAAATTTGTGCACATGCGTCATGAGGAATCCGGTGCATTTGCCGCAAGTGCCGAAGCCCAATTGACCGGGAAACTGGCTGCTTGTGCCGGGAGCAGTGGCCCGGGACACGTGCATCTGATAAATGGACTTTACGATGCTCAAAGAAGCAATGCCCCGGTACTTGCCATAGCATCAACGTGTGCGTCAGCAGTATTTGGAACTGAGTATTTTCAGGAGACTAATCCCACACTACTGTTTTCTAATTGTAATGTATACAATGAAATGGCCACCACTCCCAATCAGGTTCCCCACATGCTCCAGGCTGCGATGCAGGAAGCCATCGGTAGGGGAGGAGTCGGCATTGTCGGTCTGCCGGCAGATGTAATCGGTCAACCTGCCGTTGATTCTTATGCTTCAAAGATTCCCTTCTATACAGACAGGGCTCCGGAACCTTCTGATGCTGAGATTGCAGTGGCAGCCAAACTTATCAACGAGGCATCGAGTGTGGCAATATTTGCCGGTTCAGGTGCAAAGAATGCCGCTGAATTGGTGAATGAACTTTCTGAAAAAGTCAAAGCTCCTGTCGGCACCACCTATAAGAGTCAACTTGAACTTATGGGAAAATGCAGGAATTATGTCGGACACATGGGTTATTTGGGAATGTGGTCGGCAGAAAATGCGATAGCCACAGCTGATGTGTTGATCCTTATCGGAATGAATTTCCCATATCCAGGATTCTTCCCCACAGACAAGAAAATCATACAGGTTGATGTAAGGGCAGAAAGACTTGGGCGTAAGGCAAAAGTGGATGTGGCTGTAAGAGCAGATGCGTCTATCTTCCTATCAACGTTGCTTCCCAAAGTGGATGCCAAGACAGACTCATCATTTCTTGACAAAGCTCTTGCAGACTATGATTCAATAAAGCAAAAATTTGCAGAACCGGTGGAAAATCCCGGTAGCAAAGGAGCCATCAGGCCAGAATATATGTTGAGCATGCTAAATGAACTTGCAGATGATAATGCAGTGTTTACTGTAGACACCGGCATGAACAATGTGTGGACCTCCCACTATCTTACACCGAAGGCAGACAGAAGGATGATCGGGTCGTTCACTCATGGTTCAATGGCAAACGCCATGCCTATGGCTATCGGTGCGAAGTTTGCATGCCCCGATCGTCAGGTTATCGCCGTATGTGGCGACGGTGGGTTCTCAATGCTTATGGGGGAGTTGCTGACAATAGTACAGTATAACCTTCCTGTGAAACTTCTGGTTGCCGACAACCGCAGCCTTGCCTTTGTAAAATGGGAAATGGAAATGGCCGGACTTAGTCCGAATGAGACAGAACTGAAAAATCCGGATTTTGGAAAGATGGCAGAGGTTGTAGGATTTCAGGCTGAGACAGTGGATGATCCTGTCGGATTGGAGGACGCCATGAAGCGTTGGCTTTCGGCTGATGGTCCGGCATTGCTTTCGGTTGTGACAGATACGGACGCTGCTTCGTTCAGTTTCTCAGAAAAACTTATGGAAGCCGCTAAGCCGGGAAATCCATTGAGTAATTTTGGTCCGTTAGGCAGCTGATTATAATAATGGCTGGTCGCTGATTCTTCGACCATTTGAGAGCCGCTATATTCCATATAGTAAGAGGCCGCTTCATAATCTATGAAGCGGCCTCTTTATTGTCGGATTGTATGTTTTGTTATTTCTTTGCTTTTTTTGCAGCCTTATCGCAAGCTTTGCCGTCTTTTGCACACTTGGCATCCTTTTCACAAGCTTTTGCAGCTTTGTCGCAAGCTTTACCGTCCTTGTGATTACAAGCCTTTGACTCTTTAGCACAAGCTTTGGCGTCTTTAGCACAAGCTTTGGCATCCTTAGCACAAGCTTTGGCGTCTTTAGCACAAGCTTTGGCATCCTTAGCACAAGCCTTGGCGTCTTTCTTGCAGCCTTTGCAATCTTTGCAGTTGTTGGACTTGCAAGTTGCATCCTTACATTCTTTCTTGCACTCTTTAGTGCCTTTATCGCATTTGTCCTTGCAATCCTTGCAGTTCTGGGTGCATTCCTTCTTAACTGTTGAGCTTGCATTCTGAGCGCCTGCCATTGTCGGCATTGCGATTGCTGCTACGAGAGCCAGCGAGAGTGTGATGAGTAGTTTTTTCATTTCTTTTATTTTTGATTTATGATTGAATAGTCTTTTAAATATAATTTGACCCGACATTTTGAAAAAGGTTTAATCCGGTCATGATTTTTTTTAATAATTGTATCGATTGTAGAGATCTACTGATTGGTTATGGTAGAGTACCGGAGTAAAATGCAAAGAATGACCATTCTTTTGTTTTTACCTGAATATTTTCTTACCTGAACATAATGGACCTAATTTTTGGAGTGTATCATATTATTCATTATTTTTGCACTTATAACGTTCCGCTTATGATTAATAAAAAGCCAATAATAGTAAAAAGCCGATGGATGAGAAAGGGTTACTGCCTTAATCTCTTCGGCACTTTATGGGCAAGGGAGACCGGATGGATAGACAGTCATGTCGTCAATCATGAGCGAATACACACAGCCCAAATGAAAGAACTGCTGTTTATCCCCTTCTATCTGTTCTATTTCGTTGAATGGTTGATAAGACTTTTGCAATATCGCAATTGGGATCTTGCCTACCGTAACATCTCGTTTGAGCGTGAAGCCTATACCCACGGACATGATCTCAACTACCTGTCCCAAAGAAGAAGATTCAGCTTCCTGAAGTATATAGCAAAATAATTCTAAAATCAAAAATCCAAATTATAATGCGCCAGATAATAAATCATATTACAGACGATGACTTATATAAGTTTACGATGTGTTGTGCGGTTATAGACAATTATCCCCGTACTCAGGTGCGCTACCGTTTCATCGACAGGAACAATACTGTATATCCCCCCGGGTTTGCCGAAGAATTGCGGCATCAAATAAAACTTCTTGAGAGCCTTGTCATTACTGATGAAGAGATAGCGTTCATGCGCCGACGTTGCTATTTTATTCCTGAATGGTTCTATACTTTCCTGAAGGGTTACCGATATGATTCCCGCTGGGTGAAAGTGAATCAGGATGAGGAAGGTCATCTCAACATTGAATTCGAGGGCAATTGGAGCGACACTATTCTTCTTGAGGTGAAGGTGTTGGCAATAGTTTCCGAACTTTTTTATATGATGACCGGCCAGGAAGATAAACTTGACTATGAGAATTATTATCATAAGAGTTACTCGAAGGCGGAGCGTCTTATTGCGTCGGGCTGTTCTTTCAGCGACTTCGGCACAAGAAGGCGTGCATCTTATGAGGCGCAGGAGACAGTGGTGCGCGCAATGTCTGATTGCAATAGTGAAATGAGAGGACCGGGACGTTTTGTAGGTACAAGCAATGTCTATCTTGCAATGAAATATGATCTTATGCCAATAGGCACGATGGCCCATGAACTTATCAGTGCAATTGCCGGAATGTATGGACCTATAATGGCTAATCATCTGGCAATGAAAGTGTGGTCAAATACCTACAGGGGAGCATTGGGCACTTTCTTATATGACACCTATGGTTGGCAAATCTTCAGCCTTAATTTCTCTGAAGATTATGCCAACATGTTCAAAGGTTTGCGTGTAGACAGCGGGGAAAACCATGAGCAACTCGACCTCATAGTAGAGAAATATAGGGCACTCAATATAGATCCTGCTTCTAAGCAAGTGGTTTTCAGCAACGGCTTGAATGTGGATGAAGCCATAGAGCTCCAACAATATGCCAGTGGTAAGTGCATACCCTCCTTCGGTATAGGAACACATTTCACCAACGACTTCGATGGCGTTAAGCCTATGAATATAGTAATTAAACTGTTGGCAGTAAAAATAACTGAATCTTGGCCGTTCTTCAGCGACACTTGCAAGCTGAGTGAGGATCAAGGAAAATATACCGGAAACACAGAGACAGTGCGTAGATTTAGAGAGGCGTTACACATGCAATAAAAATTATGTGTTTTTTTTTGAAAATATTTGCAGTTACAAAAAAAATGTGTAATTTTGTGTAACTATCCACAAAAGCGGCATTAAGACCCGCACCTCAATCCTTGACGCAATGACAGATCCCGAGATCCTCAGGCAAGCCCTGACTCTACATTTTGGCTTCAGCACCTTCAAAGGGCAGCAGCAAGAAATTATCCAGTCTCTTCTCAATGGGGATGATGTATTTGTGCTGATGCCCACAGGAGGCGGAAAGTCACTCTGTTATCAGTTGCCTGCACTGATGTCGGAGGGAACTGCCATAATAATATCGCCTCTAATTGCACTGATGAAAAATCAGGTAGATGCAATCAGAAATTTTTCGGAGTATAATGGAGTTGCTCACTTTCTGAATTCGACGTTGTCGAGGACGGCGATAGAAAATGTCAAGAAAGATGTGCTTGAGGGTAGGACAAAGCTTCTCTATGTTGCTCCCGAGTCGCTAACAAAGGATGAGAATGTTGAGTTTCTCAGGAGTGTCAAAATCTCATTCTTTGCAGTGGATGAAGCGCATTGCATTTCGGAATGGGGACATGATTTCCGACCGGAATACAGAAAAATAAGACCAATTATCTCCCGCGTCGGCAACCGACCAGTGATAGCCCTGACTGCCACTGCTACGCCAAAAGTGCAGCACGACATTCAGAAGAATCTGGGGATGCTCGAAGCCAAAGTTTTTAAATCAAGTTTCAACAGAGAAAATCTTTATTATGAAGTAAGACCAAAGAC
>CAYQXG010000132.1:0-5771 GCA_964421525.1 uncultured Sangeribacter sp.
GCTCGTTGGGCTCATAACCCAAAGGTCGCAGGTTCGAGTCCTGCTCCCGCCACCTAAAAAGAAAAGGTTTCCAATATTTGGAGACCTTTTCTCATTTTATTACAATATTTCTCTTATTAAATTAGGTGAACTTCTAAGTAAAAAAGTTTATCTTAATGTTATATACCCCACATTTGCCGTTTGTTTTCTATCAGAAGGAGTCTGGGAGGTTAATATATCAGGAATTGTCAATATTCCGGTATCATTAAGAATCTGGTCTATCTGCGTCAGCACATCATGATAAAGTATCACCTTTAGGGCCGCCTCATTATACTCACAATTCCAGTTGATAGATTCAGCTATGGATTTCCCATCGAAATGTTGCGAAAAAGCTTCGGCAGCTGATTTAGCCCAAACATCTGCAGCCTTGCTGATTTCATCTTTTCCATCAATGATCGGTATAGTAAGACGATTATTAGAGTCAAGCACACCATATTTTTTGCACTCTTGCAACATTTCTTCAGTTAAATCTTCCCCATTCAATATGTTTTCAAGGGCTTTCGGAATTTGAGTATTAACAAACACCGTGCATAAATAAGCATTTGAGTTGTTACCCCACGCAAACTTCAACATATATTTCTCGCCCAATCCCCTGCCATTGGTGCCATATACAATGGGATTCTCAGGCCTAAAGAAATAAAAAACACCGTTCCACGTCATGCTGTCAGTAGAGCAAATAGTAGAATTTTCCTGAGTGACATTTATATGATTCCATATAACATCATCAAATACAAGAGAATGCACAAGAGGGAATGCCGAATTCCTATAACCGGCACTGTCCAAAACAGATAAGAAATAATCCCTCTCCTTCCCAGTATCGTTAATAATGCTTGCTGCCAATATTTTTGCTTTCTCACGAAGAGCTTCTGTGGCTATACTGTCTATGAAAGGAATCGCGGAATAGTAAACGTCATCCTTACGATATATCATACCTTGATTAATAAGTTTTGTTGTGTCAGCAGCGTTTAGGTCAAAGTCTGAACTCTTTAACTCATCTAATGATTTCGGCTTTTCCCAAAGATTAAGCAACAAATCAAAATTTTTACCTTCCTTAATCAAGTTACCGGGATATTGTCCAACTATGTAACTGATAAATGGTGTGTAGTCCCAATCTTGAATTGAGGCAAAACCAAAGAATGGAAGAAACAGCAGTGCTAAGAGTATTTTCCTCATGATAAAATATTGGTTTTGATTAATAATTCCTGATTTATATGGCCAAATCTTTTCAAAATGGCATACTAAAATGAATGTCTACAACTAAGACGGTTGAGTATCATACTTCATTACGAGTCTAAAGTTAATTTTTATTAAACAGACATGTTATATTAAGATACAAATGAGGATTTTAACAATTCTCATGAATGTGCATATAGTCGAAATACTTTGGGACTAAGAAATGTCATGGAAAACAAAACCGATAAAATAATTTTGATATCCTCAATAAGATGAAAACTCAACGAAAAAAAACTGTCAGTTGTTATAACATTGAAAAATTAAGATAACTTTTAGTTTTATACACTGCTTGAATTGATAGAGCGTTAATAGAAAAATCTAATGAGAGAAAAGGAATTCTTGCCAAACATTGCAAAACTTGGCATTACAGAGATAAACGACATGCAGCGTCGCTCTATGGCGGCCGCTTCAGAATCAAAAGAAATTATTCTTGTAGCCCCAACGGGTTCAGGAAAGACAGTAGCATTCACCCTTCCTATGCTAAAATGGCTGAATCCACCATCAGGACGAGTACAAGCCATAATAATTGCTCCATCTCGAGAGCTCGTGATCCAGATTGCCGGAGTTGTAAGAGAATTGGCCTCAGGATATAAAGTTTCTGCTCTTTACGGTGGACATAATGTAGAGGATGAAGTTAACACACTCAGTGTCACTCCTGATATTATAGTGGCAACTCCTGGTAGACTACTTGACCACCTTAAAAGAGGGAATGTTGACCCAACTCCTACCCGAATACTAATACTCGATGAATATGACAAGTCGCTTGAATTAGGTTTTGAGGATGATATGAGAAAGATATTCAATAGACTTAAAAACGTAAGCAGACTTATTCTGACATCTGCCACAAACAGTACTATCCTACCTTCCTTCCTGAAGCTGGAGAATCCTCTGGAACTTGATTTTTCACAAGATTCAAGTGAGGTGCGACACAGAATGAAGATCTATAAGGTGGATACGGACAAGGATAAACTTGAATCTCTTCTTACGTTACTCCGAAGCATAACCGATGGAGACATTCCGGAGCGCACAATAATTTTTGTAAATCATCGTGAAAGCGCGGTCAGGGTAGCCGAATTCCTGAAAAAGCATCATGTCGCATGTGCTCTTTACCATGGAGAACTCGACCAGTTCCAAAGAGAGGATGCTATCTCTATGTTCAACAATGGATCTGCTCCCATTCTTATAGCCACAGATCTCGCAGCCCGAGGTCTCGATATCAAAGGTGTCAGCAACATTATCCATTATCATCAACCGCTAACTCCGGAGACTTACACTCACAGAAATGGACGTACGGCTCGTGTAGATGCTACAGGTGATATTTATGTACTGACCGGACCTGATGAAGAACTGAAACCTTTTGTTTCAATCGACGGAACATATAGACTTAATCCTGATGCGCAATCTGCCTTAAAAAGTGACAAGGCAACCATAAGGATTAGTGCCGGAAGAAAGGAAAAACTTTCAAAAGGTGATATAGTAGGTTTCTTATGCAAGGAGGGTGATCTGGAAGCCCATGAAATCGGAAACATTACACTGTCAGACCACCATTCCCTTGTTGCAGTTCCATCTTCAAAAGCTAAAAATCTAATAAAGAAGCTTGAGCCAAAAAAAATAAAAGGGAATAGAAGAAAGCTTACGCATCTATAAGCCAACATCCAAACCAACAAACCTTATAGGATTTGGAATTGTTGTTATAGAGTACTACAAAGGATTGTTTATCTAAGAAATCTTATTCTAAAATTTTATTTGCTATGAAAAAAATTATTATGATGTTGTTTGTAGGTTTAGCCACAGCAACGAGTGTTTCTGCAATGAACCTCAAGGATGCATTTACCGCGTTATCTAATATTCAGAATGTATCTGTTACCAAACCGGACTTTAACCTCCCAATCATACCAGACGTGATTGATAATCTTCAGATTGCAGCTGCATATAATCTAAATCAAGAACAGATTCTCGAATCAGGAAATGCAGCCTACACTATTCTCAATCAAGTGCCTTTAACATATATGATCAATGGAGGCAATAACAATGAGGTGGCTGCATTTGTCTATGCCACTCCAAACGAATCCGGAACCAACAATATTCTTTTAGCCGCTATGAGTGGTTACAAGGGATCCGTGGTCTTTCTTTTCGGTACAGTAGACGATGCGAATCTGAAAGCTATCCAAAATGCACCGCTCCACATGGAAGGTAATTTCTTGAGCATTGAAGCTAATATGCCGGATGGAAACGAATTCAATATAATAATTAGTAAAGCTCGTTAGACCACGCTTAATATAAATAGTACAGGCCCGCGGTTCTTAAGAACCGCGGGCCTGTACTATTTATAGGCGACTATCAGTCGTTTTTACGAAGCTTAATCTCTTCTTCAGTCAGTTCAGGATCTTTGCCCCAATCCTGCTGAGAAAGACGAACGTAGTTGTTGTAGCGCCAGCGTGCATTGTCTTCACAAGCCTTGAAGAGTTCATCAGCTGCGTCCGGACACATCTTCTTCACAGATGCGAAACGAACTTCTCCTGCAAGGAAGTCCTGGAACTTGCTCCAATCCGGAGCCTTGCTGTCGAGGCTGAACGGATTCTTGCCTTCTTCTTCAAGAGCAGGATTATAACGCCAGAGGTGCCAGTAACCGCAGTCTACTGCCAATTTTTCCTCTCTCTGGCTCTTACCCATACCTGCCTTAAGACCGTGATTGATACAAGGAGCATAAGCGATAATCAAAGAAGGACCGTCGTAAGCCTCAGCTTCACGGATAGCCTGAAGAGTCTGTGCGTTGTTAGCACCCATAGCAACTTGTGCTACATATACATATCCGTAGGTTGTTGCAATAAGACCAAGGTCTTTCTTGCGGATACGCTTGCCTGCTGCAGCAAACTTAGCAATTGCACCAATCGGAGTTGACTTAGAGCTCTGACCACCAGTGTTAGAGTAAACCTCGGTGTCAAGAACGAGAATATTTACATTCTTTCCTGATGCAATAACATGGTCAAGACCACCGTAACCTATATCATAGGAAGCACCGTCACCACCGATAATCCATTGGCTACGCTTTGATAGGAACTTCTGTGTATTATGGATTATGTTGCATAGATCGCAATCACACTTGGAGCAAGCTTCTACGAGAGCCTTACCAGCTTTTCTTGATTCCTTAGCATCCTCACGAACTTCAAGCCACTTGGCAGCAGCAGCCTTGATTTCATCATCGCAGCAGTCGCAAGTCTGGATCTTGTTGCAGGTATCTACAAGACGATCGCGCATCTTTTCATAGGCGATATACATACCGAGACCAAACTCGCAGAAGTCTTCGAAGAGTGAGTTAGCCCAAGCCGGACCCTGACCTTCAGCATTTGTAGTGTAGGGAGTAGAAGGAACTGAACCAGAGTAGATGGAAGAGCAACCTGTTGCATTTGCAACGATTTCGTGGTCGCCGAAGAGCTGGGTGATAGCCTTGACATAAGGAGTCTCGCCACAACCTGCGCATGCGCCGGAGAACTCGAAGAGTGGCTTAGCATACTGGCTCATCTTCACATTCTGCTGAATGTTGACAAGATCAGCTTTATTGCTTACATGATCCTCACAGTATTCCCAGTTCTTAGCCTGACCTTCCTGAGTCTCGAAGTGCTTCATCTCAAGAGCTTTAACTCCCTTCTTACCCGGGCAGACATCTGCACAGTTACCGCAACCAAGACAGTCAAGAACATCAACCTGCTGAACGAAACGAAGACCTTCGAGACCTTTGCCGATGGCTGGAAGAGTATGATCCTCACCGAAAGGTGCATTTGCCATTTCTTCTGCATTGAGAAGGAACGGACGGATAGCAGCGTGAGGACAAACATAAGAACAGATGTTACACTGGATACAGTTTTCAGGATTCCATTCAGGAACGAAAGCTGCCACACCACGCTTCTCATAAGCTGCTGTGCCCTGCTCCCAAGTGCCGTCTTCGCGGCCTACGAAAGAGCTTACAGGGAGAAGGTCGCCATCCTGAGCATTGATAGGACGAACTACGTTGGTGATGAATTCAGGCTCGTTGAGCTTAGCTGCCGGTTCATCCTCGAGTTCTACCCATGCTGGATCCACGTCGAGCTTCTTGTATTCGCCACCGCGGTCAACGGCTGCATAGTTCATGTTGACGATGTTGTCGCCCTTCTTGCCGTAGCTCTTCTTGATGAACTTCTTCATCTGCTCTACAGCGAGATCAACAGGGATAACCTCAGTGATGCGGAAGAATGCAGACTGGAGGATAGTGTTGGTGCGGTTGCCAAGACCAATCTCCTGTGCAATCTTAGAAGCGTTGATATAATAGAGTGAGATATTGTGCTTAGCGAGATAACGCTTCACCTTGTTGGGGAGGTTGGCTGCGAGTTCCTCACCTTCCCAGATGGTGTTGAGAAGGAATGTGCCGCCATCCTGAAGACCACGAAGCACATCATACATGTGAAGATAAGCCTGAACGTGGCAAGCCACGAAGTTAGGAGTATTCACAAGATATGTACTGC
>CAYQXG010000133.1:0-5660 GCA_964421525.1 uncultured Sangeribacter sp.
CATAGTTCGCAGTATCAAGATAATTCACACCACATTTAAGGCATGCCTCCATGATCGTGAGATCCTGATAGGGGAGGGCTACATTGATGCAGATGTCCGGTTTGTGACGGTTGAAGAGTTCAACTATCTGGTCAACTTCATCGGCGTCGACACTGTCTGTGCTGATGTTGGCAGCTCCGATTTTTGCTGCAAGTGCATCACATTTCGATTTAGTGCGGGAGGCGATCACTATTTCTGAGAATACCTCCGGATGCTGGGCGCATTTGTGCGCTACTACTGTTCCGACGCCCCCGGCGCCAATGATTACAACTTTTCCCATTTATTCAGTTTTCAGTTTTTCTATAACGCAAAGTTAATAAAAAAAGCGCAGAAACCTACGCTTTTTCAAAAAAAATACTTAATTATGCATTACGCATTATGAATGAGGCATTGGTCATCTTCCTACGATGATGATGGGCTTTTGTGAAGTGAGACCGATATGCTGGAATCCGGGATTTTCCTTGCGGAAAGTTGCAAGAACGTTTGCAAGTGAGTCTGCATAGGTAGCACTTCCCGCAATAATGTAATGTCTGTCTTTACCGTCAGTGGCAATGATTGGTTTCAACGAGCCTTTGTTATTTAGGTCGTTTAGCATCGATCTTGCGTTGGTGTTCATCTTGAACATTGCCACTGCGAGTCTATAGGGTCCGGACTGCGGCCATTTACTCCCATCTTCCGGACGTAGGAATATATGTTGAAGCTGGAGGGAATCATTCCCAATCACTTTCCAGTTTGACGAATTCTCGTCAAGAAGCTTATGTCCACCGGTAAGCAGGTCCTCATCCGGATCTACCTGCTCCCGTTTGTGCTTGGCAGCCTCGTAGGCCGATTGGTATCCTTTTTCTGTTGGCTTGCAGCTTGCCATAATGAAGAAAAGCATGCATACTGCCATCACATGTCTGAATCTTAGTTTCATAGGCTATTTCTTTAATGTCAGTATATAGGTTGATCTGGCAGGGAGATGGAGAGCCTTATCCCCTTCTCTAAGAATGACAGTCTTGCCGTCGATAATGTCTGCGTAGCAGTCTCCTTCCTTTATGATTTCGGCGTATCTGGTCATATCAAGGTCCAGATCATCATCCTTGCCGTTAAGTATCACTATCACTTCTTCCGGTCCAAACTTGCGCCGGAAAAGATACACTCCGTTTGTCGGCATAAAATGTTTCATGTCTCCCTTCCCGATTGCATTGGAACTTTTTCTCCAATGGTTGATTTTTGAGATAAAGTCAAATGCTTCATTTTGAAGGTCACTTCTTCCTTGTGCTGCAAATTGATTTTCTTTGTCTCCTTCAAAACCACCGGGAACATCACGGCGTACATAGCCGTCAGAGCCCTCTTTGCTGCCGTTCATTAGAAGCTCAGTGCCGTAATAAAGTTGCGGAATTCCCGGTACTGTGAGAAGCATCGCCACAGCTTGCTTCCATGCATCGAGATTTTCGGGCATCTCAAGTATGAATCGGTCTGTGTCGTGGTTGTCGAGAAATCTGAGCACATTCATAGGGTTTGCATAGACGTAGTCAAGCGCAAAATGGTCGTAGATCTCATTGATGCCATTCCATGACTGGGAGTCAATTTTGAAAGGCTTGAGGTCGGCACACATAATACTCAACGGAAAGTCCATTACAACCGGGAGCCGAGTGTCGATCCCTTTTGAGGCAGCAATTGCAGACCCTGTTTGCCAGAACTGTTCTCCTGCCGGACTTCCATACCAGCATTCGCCAACTATGTTGAAGCCTGGATATTCCGCCATTACTGCATCAATCCATTCGCCCATCTTCTCACGGTCTGCATAAGGATACGTGTCCATGCGTATTCCATCTATTTGTGCGTCTTCTATCCAGAATATTGAGTTTTGTATCAGATACTTCATTAGATGGGGATTCTTCTGGTTGAGATCGGGCATATCTTCCACAAACCATCCGTTGACAGTCAGATCCTTGTCATATTCCGAAGCATAAGGGTCTGTGATTGTGGAAAGCCTGTAGTTGGTCTGCCGGTAGTCGCCTTGATGATTAAACCAGTCGGTGGCCGGTGGGTCAAGTGCCCAGGGGTGATGACTGCCGGAATGGTTGAAGATCATGTCCATCACCATCTTTATGCCATTGTTGTGCAGAGTGTCGATTAATGCAGCGTATTCCTCGTTTGTGCCAATACGCGGGTCAATACGGTAATAGTCTGTGGTGGCGTAGCCGTGGTAACTTCCACCGGGCATGTCGTTTTCAAGCACCGGATTTAGCCATACGGCTGTCACCCCTAATGAATCTATGTAGTCGATATGGTCGGCAATGCCTTTCAGGTCGCCTCCGTGTCTGGCGTTAGGATTATCCCGGTCAACCGTAGTATTGTTTTTCAATGTCTTTGCATCAGGGTGATTCTCACCCCCCGACGCAAAACGGTCGGGCATGATCATATAAAGCACATCTGAAGAATTGAATCCCTGCGCCCCTTTCATCTCACGTCTTGTCTTGAGTTCAAAATCACGTGTTATGCTCTTTTTCCCTGATTTCCATTTCAGCTTCATTATACCCGGCTTGGTTTCGGGCGAAATATTCAGGTAGACATATTGCCAGTTAGGACTGCCGTCGAGCCTAACCACGGAGTCAACTCTCACTCCGGGGTATTCTGTCGAGAATTCCGCTTCGCGTATACCATTACCGTGAATCTGAAGCTGGAGCGTGGTGTTGTGCATTCCGGTCCACCAATATGGTGGATCTATTTTATTTACAGAAATGGCTGCCACGGCCTGTCCGGCCATGGCAGCGCATAAAAGCAGTGCTTTATGTTTCATCATAATATGTTGTTCAAATGATCAACAAGTTTTAAGACCCCGTCTCATAAAGATTTTAAGAGCCTTTCATCATTATCAATCAGTCAATCTGTATGATCACGTAGGGACTGCGTGCCCAGAATTCTTTTGAATTCAGGATGCTCACACTCTGGGTGCCATTGGGATTGTCGATAATTTCGTAGCTGTCTTTTGGCACATTGCCCCATATTTTCACTTTCTTGCCTCCAGTGGCGATGACACTCAGTTTGCGCTTATCAGCTGCTGTGAAGTAGTTTTCGTTGAAGTCTCCTTGAAGCACTTTTGTAGCGCCGAGGAATTTCTTGTCGATAAGCCCGTTTTGCTTAAGTTCCTTATTTGTGCCAATTGCATAATATACGCGGTTTGCAAGATTCTCCGCAGCGGTTGCCTCGGCCTGAGCCTGTTCGCGGGCAGCAGTTTCCTCTTTCAGATTTTCTTGTTCTTGTGCGACTTGAGTATTCAGCTCGGCTATCTGCGCATTTGCGTTCTCAAGTTCAGTGTTTAGCTCTGCAATTTTTTCTTCCTGGCGGTCAATTCTTGCCTGAAGGTCTGCTATGGTTTTCTTTAATACTGAATTTTCATTGGTACTCTTGTTGAGCCGGGCCTGCATTTGGCTAAGAATTTCACGGTTTTTCTTGAGTCTGTCCTTGATGCTTTCAAGATTCTGGCGCACTTCAGCACGGCGGTCGAATTTTTCGCCACCTTTTTCCATGCTGTAGAGCAATCCTTCCTGAATGTTGATGGAGTCGAGTCCGTCATATATGTCTCCCATCAGAAGCAATAGGGAGTCGTTGAACGATGACGCCTGCTCATATTGCTGGCTTACGATTACGAGAGAATCAGCGGTGGTGTCGCTCTTATGGCCGGAACATGCAGAAAGCATTACTGCTCCTAATGCACACAATGTAATGATTTTTTTCATATTCATATCTATTTTTAAGTTTCTTGTCTCTTCATATTTTTTGCGAAAGTTAATCCTTCCCTTTAATGAGGATAACAATTTCCCCCTTGGCAGGGTTCGATTCAAAATAGTCTGAAAGTTCTTTTAATGTTCCGGAATGAAATGTTTCAAATTTCTTGGAAATTTCCCTTGCCACGCAAGCTTCTCTCTCTTCGCCAAACGTCTCAGTGAGATTCTGGAGGGTTCTGGGCAACCTTACGGGACTTTCATATATTATGACAGTACGCGATTCTTCCGACAACTGAGCCAGGCGTGTTGCTCTACCTTTTTTCAAGGGAAGAAAACCCTCGAAAACAAATCTGTCGCATGGCAAACCGCTTCCTACAAGCGCGGGCACGAATGCAGTAGCTCCTGGAAGAACCGTAACTTCAACTCCTGCCCTGCGGCATTCTCTCACAAGCATAAAGCCGGGGTCGGAGATGCCGGGTGTTCCGGCATCGGAGATGAGGGCAATATTCTCGCCGGCCTCCAGACGTTCAGCAAGATGCTTCACACTTGCATGCTCATTATATTTATGATGGCTCTGCATTGGGGTGTGAATGTCGAAGTGCTTCAAAAGTACGCTGCTCGTTCGTGTGTCTTCTGCAAGAATAAGATCCGCTTCCTTTAAGGTGTTGATGGCGCGGATGGTCATGTCGTCAAGATTTCCGACAGGCGTTGGAACAATGTAAAGCATAAAGATTGACTGTTAGAGATCTACTAAAAATTGTCGGTCAGAGATGCAAGGGTGCACTTTAGATTATTCATTATAAAGTGTGCACTATAATTTATTCGCGAAAGTGTGGACGCAATATGTCCATGAATGTAGCCACATATCTATTGTCCGGGTCCCATTCAAGTTCGCAATAGAAATAGTCCTCGATGATAGAATATTCTTCAATGCCTTCAAGGAAGTCAAGAGTGGAGTCAAACATTTTCATGTTCCCTTCAAAAAGCTCTCGGGAATATAGGAATCTGTCGTTGAGCGAGAAGGCCGATCTAAGTCTCAATTCCCGCTTTTTTATGCTTTTTTCAACAATTTTGGGTTGCTCTTCAACATGATCATCTTCAATGTCAAAGTTGAGGAGAATCTCATCGTCAAATTCTATGTCTTCATCTTCACCGACTATATTGTCATCAGTAGCCGGATTTTCATTATCAATAGACTTTCCCTCCGACTCATCCTCGTCATCATCTTCAAGTTCCGGCTCATCCTCTGAGTCGTCTTCATCTGCCGGCTTATCTTCATCTGCCGGTTCCGGCTCATCCTCTGAGTCGTCTTCATCTGCCGGCTTATCTTCATCTGCCGGTTCCGGCTCATCCTCTGAGTCGTCTTCATCTGTCGGCTCATCTTCCTCTTCCGGCTCATCCTCTGAGTCGTTTTCATCTGTCGGCTCATCTACCTCTTCCTCTACCGGTTCATCTTCTGTTTCGACTTCCTGCATTTGATTCATGGCTTCTGAAACAGCTTCCTCTTCTTCCGATTCTTCTTCGAGTTCCTCTTCCGGCACGTCTTCTTTTTCGTTTAGGAAAGCTATTTCAATAGTCTGATTTTTATCTGTTTCTTCAGAAGTCTCATTTTCTGATACCTCTTCCATCTGCCCGGACACAGAATCCTCAGAAGCAGGAGCTTTCCCCTCCATCCATTCTTCCTCTAAAAGAAGGGCATCCTCCGCTAAGACTGTAGCCTTGGCACTCAACATGGAGTATGTCTCCGGCATGGGGTTGCCGTCTCTAATTATTCTCAACAGGCCTTCTATCTCAATGGCCTTCTCAAGCATGCTGGTAATCATAACAAATAATTAAGTAGCTGACAGAAATAAGAGCCCATCTCATAAATTTGAGAGCGCCTGGGGTCGCTGGGTTGGAGCGATT
>CAYQXG010000134.1:0-5648 GCA_964421525.1 uncultured Sangeribacter sp.
AAATCATCCCAACCCAGCTTCCCCTGGACCTCTCAAATCTTATGAGACGGGGTCTTAATATATCGTTTAATTTTTGTAAACTACATAATTTAACGTATGAATATAATATATTATTGTATTCCAATGCTCCCTACACAATCCGGAGATCTTTTATGCAACGAAACCAGAGACTTCACCTAAATCCTTTGTTAACTCGCACAATTCAACTAAATTGATTTAGGTTTACTCATTAACAATTGTATCCGCATTATTGTATCAGCTCTTTATAGAATGAACGCTATTGATAATAACTTTAGTCTCCGTACTTCTTTATAAGGAATTCCTCAATTTCTTTTATAGGAATGTGGGTGCCTATGATGGCTCCGGAAATACGGCACATGATGGAATCGTTTTTTTATTCCATCAGCTTTCGATGCCACCACGGACACGGCAAGAACTAAAAGAAGAAAGTATTTTTTTCTTATAAGTCTTATAAATATGAATCTATAGCAGCTTTGACTTCGTCAGGACCAAGGTCTGCGAAAACAATTTTGCATTCAGGATCGATGAGGAATAAGGCTGAACTTGTGGCTCCATGACGATCAAATACACCGAATTCATTGTCAAGGTCGACGAGTGTAGGCCATGGATATTGGTCTTTCTCAACGGCATCCCTGACTGCGTCTGTGTTTTTGAATTCTCTTGTAAGGGCGAATACATTGAGGCCTTTTTTTAGATACGGTTCGATAAACGCTGCTATCTCCTGACACTCGCGTCGGCATGGAGCGCACCATGAAGCCCAGCATATTACAAGATTATATCCTGGTTTAAGAAAGTCAGACGCACGCACTTTCTCTCCATCAAGAGTCCGCACGTCATAGTCATGATATATGCCTCCATATATCTGAAGTCCGGAATTTAGATTTTTTGCGATACTCTTATGAGCTGGGTGTCCCTGATATTTGTCAGCATAATGGTCTTTGTATAGTTTGATGTAATCCATCAGTCTATGATCATTGAATCTATGGTGTGACAAACGATAGTCAAACTCAAGCAAGAATGATATCATCGGATTCCGTGAATAGTAATCCCTTTCCCACTGATTTCTCTCATCCTTCAGTTGTCTATACATTTCCGAAGCCTCATTCTCATCTTCAATTTTATCTATCTCCTCCGCTCTCGGCTTGAATGTTTCCATTTCAAGTTCTTTCATACGGTTCTTGGCGAGTTGCTCCTGTCCGGTCGAGACGGCGTCAATCTTGTCGTCATACAGGGTAACGGAGATCTGTGCTCCGTCTTCTATCAGAAATTCTGCAACACGTGAAGTTATACCATTACTACTCAGTTGTGTCCAGTCTTTGATTTCATAAGATTCTATTAGATCTGTCTCGATATCTAACTCATAGATGCCGTTCTCAAGGTTAGTCCTAAACAGGCTGTTTGCAGAGTCTTCACCTAATTTTGAAATAACGAGCTCTGTAGGTGAGACACCTTCAGCAGCTTTAACTATTATGTGAGCCTTCTCCTTAGCCGTTGCTGTCATTGAACCGCACAGCACTATGAACGCTACGGGGGCATTAAGAAATACTTGAATATGCTTAATTGTCTTCATAAGTTGATATTTTGTTTCTTTGTTTTGATTGCAAAGTTAACGCCTATAATTACGATTGGCCATCCCCAAAAAGGGTACTTTTATAATGATAGACGTAAGAACTTTGGAAAAGATTTATTTAGAGAATGCAGAATTAATGGAACTGGGATTGCTACGGTTTTGAATATATATTTTTCTATTCTCCATACGTCTTTATAAGAAATTCTTCAATTTCTTTTGTTGGAATATCGGTGCCGATGATGGTTCCATCCGCTTCAACAAGGATTATCTTTCCTCCTCCATTGCCTGCACTATTGATGCGCCATACTTTGTCTTGATCGTTAAGATCTACAAAGCTTTCCCAAGGGTAGCCATCTTTCTCCATTGCTTCGTTCATAGCATTGCAGTCTTTTTGCTCACGGGCAATGGCAACGACCTTGAATCCCTTGTCTTTATACTTCTCGTATAAAGGTATCAGCTCCATTGAATGCCTGCGGCATGGACTGCACCATGAAGCCCAGAGGTCGATTACAGCAACATTCCCTTTTATCAGAGACGAAATCTGTTCGGTAGATTCATCCTCTCTCGTCACTTTATAATCCGGATATTTGTTTCCAGTTTTCACCTTCCTTGCTTCAATCATCTCGGCAATCTCTTGCGTATAAGGATGATCCTTCATATTGTCTTTATACAGAGTCTCAAATAATTCGATATAATCCGGTATATTCTCCCATGAATCATTATTATATAGAATCGCTGATTTAATATAATGAAGACCTACAAGTGTAGGAGTGTCTGATATCATCACTCTTTTTAAGGAATCCTGACTCATAAATATTTTATGAGATTGCTTTTGAAGATCCAAATATTCCTTGCTATACATTTTTTCTTTAGGACCTTTTCTATATTGGAAGAATAAATCTTTTAATTTAGCTTTGTCCTCAGCTGATTCAGCACTCTTTATTTTCTTTAAGAGGTTTTGAACTTCCATGGTATAAGCTTTTCCATCATCATATAATACTGAGATTTTATCATCTAAAGCGTTAAGTTGTTTGCTAAATTTATTGTCTAAAGTTTCATTTATATTAAGGTAAAGAATATTGTCCCTTAAATCAGACATAAAAGGGTCAATTTTATCTATGTCGTTGTCACAGCTTGTAAATTCAACATATCCATCACCAGTGAAGAAACTTCTGGTTTTCCACATCATTTCGCGAAGTTCATCATCAAAAAACAAATCATACACTCGAGGCATATCATCTTTAAGAGTATATGTGAAATGCCCATTAATGATTGGTATTGAAATATAAGGAGACATGCGAAAATCTTTTCCAGATTCAAGAAGGATTGCATACTTTGAGTCGGGACGGTCTATAATGGTGCCCGATATGTTACAGATTATCGAATCGGGCAAATGTTCTGCTGCTTGTATAGCCATTGATAAGCACACATATACTAATACTAACATTAAATTTTTCATTTTTTTCTAAGAATTAATTGTTTATTGATAGGTTGTTTCTTCATTGTGGTTGCAAAGCTAAGACATCTATTTCAAATCATATAAATAGAATGCTTTTTAGGGTTTCAGAACTATGCCTTCGATTGACCAACCATCGTTGGATGAACTTTCGTGGAAATCAATGGTAGTAACTGTTTCAGGAATTTTCTCAAATGTTATTGAAAAGGAGCCGTTCCCCTCACTATCTGGATATAAGTGTTCACCTAATACAATCCCGTCGCTGTTGATTACTTTGTATTGCTTGCCAGTTGAATCATTGATGTAAGCATCCGGAGCAATAGCTATCCACTTATCCGGGGAATGAACGAATGCGAAAAAGACTTTTGTGCCGTTATCGCTAATTTCAATCCGATCTATGTCGAGCACTCTGTCTGTCTTGTTTGATTCATATTGAGGGAACAACACACGTCTTAGTCCATCTAATTCTGCAAATTCAGTTGAGCCTTTGGGTCTTAAATAGAAGCTTACTCTCCGTTTCAGTGAGCCTGGAGAAAATCCTAACCATATATCCTTGATTGTGCCATCGGGAGCAACGACCAAGAAAGTGGGATATACGTGGGTTCCTAATCTTCTGAAAATGCCGTAGTTCCTCTTCCCTTCATTCCAGTTGTTGCCTTTCAAATGAAGCTTTTCTGATGATTCACGCCATGCGTTCTCTGAATCAATCGATAGGCTGATAAATTCAAGTATATCTTGATATTTCTCCTTAAGCTCACGAAGTTCGGGAAGCGCCTGTATGCAAGGGGCACATCCTGAATTCCAAAAATCTACCAGACACCATTTCCCTTGAAATTCTGTAAACTTATGCACATTTCCATCAAGATCAAAGAATTCAGTATCAGGAAATTTGTCGCCAATCCCTATCGAGGAGTCTGAATAAAGATAACCATATATTGCTTTTCCTATCTCTGAGTTTTTTATTGAGTCATCAAGGGTAGTGTACATTGACTTCAGGTCTTGAGTGTCGATTTTTAAACGGTCTGACACCAGAGCTAAATCCTTGGCTTTCTCAAGCCAAACCTTACCTACCGGACGAGTCTTGAGAAATTCAAGATCGCTAAGCTTTATCAATCGGGTTATGGAATCTATCGCCTGTAAAGCAACCTTATTTTCCGTCTTAGCGTATTCTATTTCTGCCTTCTGACGTTCAGTCCAAAGATCCTTGCTGTGGTTTATGAAGAGTTCGTATTCAGCTTGTTCCGTGACATTGCTCTTCACAGGCCAAGTGTACGAATAGTTATCTACAGCGTCTATATCCACAGAAGCCCCCGGAGTGAGGTAGAGTTTGTGGATCATGGATGGAAAAGCGTGATAATCAAACATGAGCGAGTATATTGACAATCCTTCTCTGACAGGAATCTCAAATCTGAATTGACCGTTAGCGATAGTATCCGTAGCAACATAATCACCATGTCCGTCTTCCCATTTGACCAATCTTACTACATACTCATCCGGTAATGACGGACCATGTCCTGTAATCACTGCAATGTTTTTAACTGCATCTGGTTCTTTCTCTGGAGCAGGGAGCCATGCTTTTGCATCATGAGACGTTGATGTTAAGTAGACGACCACTGCAATGGCTACAAGAATTCTTGATAATTTCATGATTATAGTTATTAATATTATTGATACCTGACTAAATTATCATCTCATTTAGGGAATACACGAAGTGTTCACCGCTGTATATATTCAGCGGATTACCGTATTTCTCATCTACCTCTTTACAAAACGAGAAATAAATATAATTTTCAAACGAATTTAATTTAACCATACTGCAAAATTATAACTTTTGCATGTGAATGGTCTTAACAAATGTATAGTTAAGTTTATTTTTTGATGTTGGAAGCTGATTTTAATGCTAATTTATGCCTTATGCGGCTTAAATGATTAGGAGTAATCAATAAGAAAGATGAAAGATCTTTTAATGTTACACTCTCAATGATTTGTGGAAATTGATCGCACAATGCCAAATAACGCTGTTGTGGAGACTTGCGGTATAGGTCGAGCAACCGCATGAAGACCATACTATAGAGCGATTTGTACTCGTCAAGCAATGACGGTGAAAGGAAATCTTTAAAGGCTTTTAGAGGTACTCGGAGAATTTCACAGTCAGCTCCTGCAATAGCAGAAGTTTCAGAAGGTTCCCCTAATAAAGATGAATGAAAATCAGTGATAAACTGTCCCGGAAATGCAAAATTTATAACAGATTCGTCTCCGGATTCATTGAGTGTAGTCACCTTGAAATATCCCGTCAAAACAAGTCCGGCATAACGTGCTACTGATCCTTGTTGGACAAACCTCTCCTCTTTCTTAAAATGACACAAAGTCCCTTTCTCACGGCAAAATTCCGTGGCTGCCGTGAGGTCTATATAATCGATGTATGAATTAAATTGTGCCATTTAAAGTGCAAAGTTAGTAAAAATTTCTGATTTGCGAAAGATGTAGAGAGCTGTATTTAAGACCCCGTCTCATAAAGATTTTAAGAGACTCGGGGCGGTTTTGGACGAGTGATTTTCGCGAGTTGAGGAAGGAATTCCATTGAGTGAGAGCAGAAGATCA
>CAYQXG010000135.1:0-5441 GCA_964421525.1 uncultured Sangeribacter sp.
CTCGCCCAAAACCGCCCCGGGGCTCTTAAAATCTTTATGAGACGGGGTCTTATTTTTTTGTTGCCTCTTGACCTTTAGAAGTTGCTTTAGAAGTCTCTTTCTTTTTTGAAGAAGAATGTTTAGCCCTGCGATGCCAAGTATTCTTTGCCTTACTTGAATGCCTGCTGTGGTTATTTTTGCTCTTATACTCGGGGCCTTCTCCTAATTCAGTTGGAATCGCAGCTTTCTCTACTTCTTTCTCAAGAAACTTCTCGATTTTCTTGAATTTGCCTATCTCTTTTTCCGAAATAAATGTTATAGCACTGCCGTCACGATCGGCACGCGCTGTCCTACCAATACGGTGAACGTAATCTTCTGCCTCCCGTGGCACGTCGTAATTAACTACCAATTCTATATCATCGATGTCTATACCACGAGACATAATGTCGGTTGCCACGAGCACATTTATCTTTCCACTCTTGAAATCGAGTATCATGTCTTCCCTTTGGTCTTGTTCAAGATCGGAATGCATCTCACCAATTTTTAACTTCTCCTTTTTCAATGCTTTGGCAAGCTCTTTCACCTTAAGTTTTGAAGATGAGAAAACAATGACCTTATCCGGTGGTGTGGTTTTGAATATAGCCGTAAGAATGGGAAGTTTCTGGGTTTCGTAGCAGACGTAGGCTTGTTGGCGAATCTTATCTGCCGGTTTAGAGACTGCGAGTTTTATTTCGTAAGGGTTGTTGAGGATATTATTGGATAGTTGCTGAATCTTTGGTGGCATAGTTGCACTGAAAAGAAGGGTTTGACGCTCTTTGGGCAATCTGGCGACGATCTGCATAATATCATCATAAAAACCCATGTCGAGCATTCTGTCCGCTTCATCGAGAATGAAGAAAGATACTTTCGATAGATCAACATAACCCATTGAAAGGTGTGCAAGGAGGCGTCCCGGAGTAGCTATGACAACGTCTGCTCCGGCTTTAAGACTTCGTCGTTGTTGGTCATAAGTGAAGCCGTCTGTGCCACCATACACAGGCATGCTGCTTATGGGCAAAAAATAGGAAAATCCCTGCATCTGCTGATCGATTTGCTGGGCAAGTTCTCTCGTTGGCGCCATTATCACGCAGTTCACAGCATCTTCCGGAAATTTTTCTGTAGATAAAAGGTCAATTACCGGAAGCAAGTATGCTGCTGTCTTGCCGGTTCCTGTCTGCGCACATGCAAGTAGGTCTCGTCCTTGAAGCACCGCCGGAATTGCCTGCTCCTGAATAGGGGTGCAGTCGTCGAAATGCATGTCCCAAAGGGCATCAAGCAGGTCATCGTTCAGTAGTAGTTCGTCAAATCTCATAGATTTTATTTTGAGGTTGCAAAATTAACAAAAAATTCTAAGATGTCAAACAGTGTCAATGGAATATATATGTCATATTGCACAATTGTTGCATTGGTGTTTCACGGTGTTTTGTAAATGATATATTAATTTAATTATTTAAAACACATTGATTGTCAATTAAATATAGGTGCGTTTCTGTGAATTGGCTATATTGGGTGATTTATCGTGGAACATTTCAATTTTACCTTGTGTTATAGAGTTGAACAATGAACAAAATCTATTCTTTAACAAAAAACGAAAACAACAAAATGGCAACTGAAAATAATTTCCGCAAAAATCTTATCAGTCTTCAGTCTAATCTTATGAACTTTGCATATCAGCTCACTTCTGATAGAGAAGCGGCTGCTGATCTTCTTCAGGACACGACACTCAAAGCTCTTGACAATGAAGATAAGTTCACTGCCGATTCAAATTTCAAGGGTTGGGTGATGACAATCATGCGCAATATTTTTATCAATAATTATAGAAAGACAGTTCGTCAGGCTACCCTTATAGATACCACTGACGATCTTTATCATATCAATACATGTCAGGAGTCAGCTCTTGAGACGCCGGAAGGCAGTATAACTGTCAAGGAAATAAATGCAATTCTTGAGTCATTTGATGAGGAATTCCGTGTGCCTTTCAACATGCACGTTGCCGGCTACAAATATAGCGAAATTGCGGAGGAGCTTGATCTCCCTGTTGGTACGGTAAAGAGCAGAATCTTCTTTGCTCGCAAGCGTCTTCGTGCTGCTCTTTCATAATTCATCAGAAAAATAGAAAAATCATATTTAAAAATGCGGCTCAAGCCGCATTTTTTTTGTGGTTCCACCTTATTTTATTAATTTTGCATTGATATTTCGAAATTAACGCAGGCATCAATGACGCACCCCTTTGAAGGGTGCTGTATTGATCAGAAAAATTATCCCATTATGGCAGAAATTACTGAAGAAGTAAAAGAAAATGAATCTGGACTAAACTTTGTGGAGCAATACATCAAGGAGGATCTGGCAGCCGGAAAAAACGGAGGAAGACTTAACACCCGTTTCCCACCGGAGCCCAACGGTTATCTTCATATTGGTCATGCAAAGGCAATAATTATGGATTTCGGCGCTGCTGAAAAGTTTGGTGGCACCTGCAACCTTCGTTTTGACGATACTAATCCTCAGAAGGAAGATACCGAATATGTTGAAGCTATCAAGCGCGATATCCATTGGCTTGGTTTCGATTGGGGAGACCGTCTCTACTATGCATCTGACTATTTCCCTCAGCTGTGGGATCTGGCAGTTAGAATGATTAAGGAGGGTAAGGCTTATGTCGACGAGCAGAGCAGTGAGGAAATAGCACGACAAAAGGGCACTCCGACCCAACCGGGTCAAAACTCTCCATATCGTGATCGCCCGATTGAGGAGAACCTTCGTCTTTTTGAGGCTATGAACCGTGGTGATTTTGAAGAAGGTTCCATGGTGCTCCGCGCAAAGATCGACATGGCAAGCGACAACATGCATTTCCGCGATCCGATTATGTATAGAATCATAAAGACTCCTCACTGGCGTACTGGCGAGACATGGAAAGTTTATCCCATGTATGACTTCGCGCATGGACAAAGCGATTATTTTGAGGGAGTGACTCATTCAATCTGTACTCTTGAGTTTGTTCCTCATCGTCCGCTCTATGAATATTTTGTAAAGGAGCTGGCCGATGAATCGTATTGTCCACGACAGATTGAGTTCAACCGTCTAAACCTCACCTATACTGTTATGAGCAAACGCAAGCTCCTTCAGCTTGTCAAGGAAGGTCTTGTTCGTGGATGGGACGACCCTCGCATGCCGACAATATGTGGCTTGCGTCGTAGAGGATACACACCATCTTCAATCAAGAATTTTATTAACCGTATCGGTTATACCAAATATGAGGCATTGAACCATATTGAACTTCTTGAGCACTCGGTGAGGGAAGATCTAAATGCCACTGCTACCCGAGTGTGTGCTGTCCAGAATCCTGTCAAACTGATTCTTGACAATTATCCTGCCGACAAGACGGAGGTGATGCTTCTCGACTCCAACCCGGAGGATCCTAATGCAGGACAGCACGAGATGCCATTTAGCCGAGAACTATGGATAGAGCGTGAGGACTTTATGGAAAATCCTCCCAAGAAATTTTTCCGTCTTAGCCCCGGGAAAGAAGTGCGTCTGAAAGGTGCCTATATCATTAAATGCACCGGTGTTGACAAGGATGAGGAAGGGAATATCGTAGCAATCCATGCTGATGTGGATTTTGATACCCGTAATGGTCTTCCGGGCGCTGACCGGAAGGTGAAAGGAACTCTCCATTGGGTCAATGTGCCGACTGCCGTAAAGGTCGAGGTTCGTGATTACGACCGTCTCTTCTCTGTTGAGAATCCTTCTGCAGAGGAAGGTGATTTCCGCGAACTGCTGAATCCTGAGTCTCTCATCGTAAGGGATAATGTAATGATTGAGCCTTGGCTTGCAGAGAATGCAAAAATCGGGGATAATTTTCAATTCCAGCGTCTTGGCTACTATACCGTGGATCCTGACAGCAAAGATGGACACCTTGTATTCAACAAGACAATTGGTCTTCGCGACACATGGGCTAAGGAGCAGAAAAAAAGTTAAGACATGAGAAAATATCCTATAATATCCGGATTATCTATTACGGCTTTTCTTTGCTCGTTGCTCATTTCAGGTTGCGGACATAAAGGTGTAACCAATGTTCCAGCCAATAATCCTGACATTACTTATATGGGAAGGATTCACTGGAATGAAAAAGGTGAAGGTGAATTCAATTATCCCGGCACTACAGCTATGCTCCGCTTTAAAGGTACAGGAATCGGGATGGAGACATCTCCTGGCAGTGGTAAGTTTGTAGTGGAAGTAGATGATGAGAAACCCGTTTCTGTTACTTTTAATCAGGGAGATTCCATCATAACATTAGCAGAGAATCTTCCGGATACCATTCATAATGTAAGAATAACCTATGCAATTGAGGGATTCGAGTTTAATCCTCATTTCCGTTCTTTCCAAATTAATGGAGAGCTATTGCCGGCTGATGCGAAATCGGAGCTGAAGATTGAATTCATAGGTAACTCCATCACCTGTGGCTATGGTATTGAAGTTGATGATCCAAAAATCGGTTTCTCTTATGAGACAGAGAATCACACTATGTCTTATGCCCATAAGGTGGCCCGAGCCCTCAATGCAGATGTGAATGTTGTGGCTCGATCCGGTATTGGTATCTACAGAAATTATGGTGGTCCAAAAGAAGGAGAAGAGAAAACGATGCCTCTCGAATACGACTACACGATGATTTATAATCACGATTATGAGTGGGATCACAAGCAATTTGAGCCGGACATCATCTGTATTAATCTCGGCACTAATGACACTTCTGAGAATAATTATGATATATCTCTATATGAAAGTCATTACCGTGACTTCCTACACCACCTTCGTGATCTGCATCCCAATGCTAAGATTGTTTTGCTGACAGGGTCGATGTTACAGGATAACGCACTTACAGATGTGAAAGCAGTTCTTGACAAGTTGGCTGCTGAAGATGAGATGACCTTCAGGTTTGATATGTCGCCACATACCGGTGAACTTGGTTATGGGGCAGACTATCATCCTTCGGCCTCTCAAGCTGAGAAGATGGCTGAGGAGTTAATCCCCTTCCTGCAGAAGTTGACCTATTCAAAATGAGTCAGTCGAATTCAAGATAAACTGTAATGTAGTTTGCTATAATAAAAAAGAGGGTGTCAGCCCTCTTTTTTTATAATTTCCAAAACAATTTCTATAGATTTTGCGTTATATATTTCGCAACCGCAACTTGCAACCACCATAAGGGGGTGACTGGCTTTGACAGCGTGTAGAAGCGGTAAGCAAGCATGCAGAGCCTTGATGCGTAAGCTCTTTAATACCGACGTATCGAACTATAATTGGCGAAAATAACAATTACGCTCTCGCTGCGTGATCTGAAGCATAGTAGGATCCCTTTATTCTGCTCAAAGTGAGTAGAACGAGACATCGCTCCATTGCCCTGTTCCGAGACGTTTGGACAAAGCGGTGCT
>CAYQXG010000136.1:0-5109 GCA_964421525.1 uncultured Sangeribacter sp.
ATCCCAACCCAGCTTCCCCGGGGCCTCTCAAATCTTATGAGACGGGGTCTAAATAAACTAACTTTATTTAATCATCATGTTAAACTATTCGATTTAATGGAACAGGTATTCGCTTATATCATCGGACTCGGTGCCGCTGTGATGATGCCTGTCATTTTCACTGTCCTTGGTGTCTGCATAGGCATCAAGCTGGGCGACGCTCTAAAAAGCGGACTTAAGGTAGGTGTCGGTTTTATCGGACTATCTATCGTTACAGCTCTGCTTACTTCTGCACTTGGCCCCGCCCTTCAGAAAGTGGTGGAAATCTATGGCCTGCAGCTCAAAGTGTTCGACATGGGATGGCCCGCAGCCGCCTCTGTGGCATATAACACAGCTGTCGGAGCATTTATCATCCCTGTTTGTCTTGGTGTGAATCTTCTCATGCTTTTCACCAAGACCACACGCACGGTCAACATTGACCTTTGGAATTATTGGCATTTCGCTTTCATTGGTGCCGTGATCTATTTCGCTACTGAATCGCTTGCATGGGGATTTTTCGGTGCAATTATATGCTATATTGTTACTCTTGTGCTTGCTGATATGACTGCCTATAAGTTCCAGAATTTCTACAAGGATATGGACGGCATATCAATTCCTCAGCCTTTCTGCGCCGGTTTTGCTCCATTTGCGTGGATTATAAACAAGGGTCTCGACAAAGTGCCAGGGCTCAATAAAATTGAAATCGATGCCGAGGGATTGAAAAAGAAATTTGGTCTTCTTGGCGAACCTCTCTTCCTTGGTGTAGTGGTAGGTATTGGTATTGGTTGCCTCACATGCACCTCATGGGGAGAGATAGTCGACAGCATACCTCAGATTCTTGCACTTGGAATAAAGATGGGTGCGGTCATGGAACTTATACCGCGTGTCACTGTCCTCTTCATCGAAGGATTAAAACCGATTTCCGATGCAACCCGTAGCCTGATTGCCCGTAAGTTCAAAGGTGCAGATGGCCTCAGCATCGGTATGTCGCCGGCTCTCGTGATCGGTCATCCCACCACTCTTGTAGTTTCACTCCTCCTCATTCCTGTGACTCTGTTGCTTGCAGTTATTCTTCCGGGCAATCAGTTCCTCCCTCTCGCTTCTCTCGCAGGTATGTTCTATCTCTTCCCGCTTGTGTTGCCGTTTACCAAAGGAAATGTGCTCAAGACATTTATTATCGGTCTGATAATTATTGCAGCCGGCCTATACATGGTGACAAATATTGCTCCGGCATTCACTCTTGCCGCTCACGACGTGTTTGTTGCAACCGGCGATGCTGCCGTTGCTATACCGGCTGGATTTGAGGGTGGCTCTCTTGATTTCGCATCTTCACCGCTTTGCTGGATACTTTATCAGTGTACGGTAAATCTCAAATGGATCGGTGCCGGAATCCTCGTTATAATCGCTTGCGCAATGATGTGGTGGAACCGTGTGCATATTGCCCGCAATCAGAAAGATATGATTCAACACCATTCCGACAAACTTGAAGAAAACATTTAATTTTTAACGTTCGATTAAATTTAAGAAAATGAAAAAGATATTTCTCTCATTCGTAGCCGTTGCGGCTTCATTCTCTGTTTTTGCACAGACAGAATATACTATCCAGCGTGCATGTCATCCCGATGATGTGAAGGAATATGACACAAAGCAGCTCCGCGATCGTTTCTGCATGGAAAAAGTAATGGAGGAAAACAAGATCAACCTCACTTACTCGATGTATGACCGTGTGATTTTTGGCGGTGTTGTGCCTGTGGGCAAGACCATCACTCTTGAGACTATCGACCCTCTCAAGGCTGAATATTTCCTTGAGCGTCGCGAACTCGGAGTGATCAATGTTGGCGGTGATGGAATTGTTTCTGTTGATGGCAAGGACTACGAGCTTCATTTCAAAGATGCCCTTTATGTTGGCTGCGGCAATAAGAACGTGACTTTCAGAAGCAAGGACAACGCTACCCCTGCGCGTTTCTATCTTAACTCCACTCCTGCCTACAAGCAGTATAAGACTCAGCTGATCACAATCGACGGACGCAAGGGTACCATTCCGGCAAACCGTATGCATTTGGGCTCGCTCGAGGAGAGCAACGACCGCATCATCAACCAGCTCATTACCAACAATGTGCTTCAGGAAGGTCCTTGTCAGCTGCAGATGGGGCTTACAGAACTTATGCCCGGTAGCGTATGGAACACCATGCCGGCTCATACCCACGACCGCCGCGTAGAGGCTTACTTCTATTTCAACGTGCCGGAGGGTAATGCTATCTGCCATCTCATGGGCGAACCCCAGGAGAACCGCGTGGTTTGGCTCCACAATGAGCAGGCTATCATGAGCCCCGAATGGAGCATTCATGCTGCCGCTGGCACATCAAACTATATGTTTATCTGGGGTATGGGTGGTGAAAACCTGAACTATAATGATAAGGACGAGATTAAATATCTCGACATGAAGTGATCTACTGATGAACATAAGTGGAAGCAGACTCATTAGGCAGAACAACTCGGGAAATGTTCCCGGGTTGCTCTGTTTTGTTTTTCTCGCGTTATTGCCTATAATAATCTTTCGTGATTTTACCCCGTCAAATGAGTTACGATATCTTAGCATAGCCGATGAGTCGCTTGCTTCCGGGAGGTGGTGGGCTTTCACCAACCATGGTGTGCCTTATGCTGATAAACCACCGCTATATCTTTGGTGCATAATGCTTGGGAAATGGTTGTTTGGCACTCACTACATGTGGTTTTATTCCCTCTTCTCCATAATCCCTGCATTTGTAATAGCAATAATGATGGACCGTTGGGCTTCGCCCTATCTGTCGTCAGGATTCCGTAGTGCTGCAGTGTTGATGCTTTTTTCCTGTGGCCTTTATGCCGGTATGTTATTCACGCTGCGTATGGATATGATGATGACATTGTTTATTGTCCTTGCGCTCTATCAGTTCCACAGGATTATATCAACGGAGTGCCCTCCTTCCATTGGATCCCGTCTGCTGTTTGCCCTGTGGATTTTTCTTGCAGTCTTTTCAAAAGGGCCGATGGGAATCCTGATACCGTTGGTTGCCACCGCCACATGGTTGCTGTTGAAACATAAGTTCAGGCTTTTCTTCCGCGCATGGGGTTGTCCTACGTGGACTCTACTCATCATTTTATGTGCCGGTTGGTTTGGTGCGGTGTATGCTGAAGGTGGCACTGAATATCTCGATAATCTCCTCGTTCACCAGACAGTTGGACGTGCTGTCAATTCTTTCCACCATAAGCGTCCTATATGGTATTATCTTGTATCGCTTACGTATACACTTCAACCGTGGACATTTATCATATTCGGTGCGATAGTATTTACAATAATGAAGTTTCGGAAAGGTGCCATTGCGATTGAGCGGTTTTTCGTCGTAACAATCCTTTCATCTTTCGTGCTACTGTCTGTTATCAGTTCCAAACTTCAGGTCTATATGCTGTCTGTGTATCCTTTTATGGTTTATCTCACCATATTGGTATGTTACAGGCATCAGGATTCAAGGCTGGCTGCTCTCGGGATAGCGGTGCCGACTGTGATTCTCGCTCTTGCAGGTCTGGGGTTAGCCGCAGTCTGGCTTAATCTTCCTTATGATTTATGGAAACTGTGGCTACCTTTTGCAGCAGTTGTCTTAATAGCAGGCACAACTCTGACCTTCATGTGGCTTTATGTCAGACCAAGGCTCGACCTGGCCATAACCTCGCTTTCAGCTACAGTCCTTGCATTGGTTTTTGTGGCCGGTTTTGCAATGGAGGATTTCAATGCTGATTTAGGATATGGTAAACTTTCTGAAGAAGCTGCCTTGCTGGCGCAATCTACGCCGGGTGCTGAAATCATAACTTGGAAGATAGACCGTCCGGAAAATCTTGATGTTTATTTAAAAGAGACTCCTTTCCAAATTGAGGAAGCACCCGATTCTGTCACTTCTATGCAATTGAGGTCATTACCGGCTGTGGTGATGACCCGGACAAAATATAGCGGAGAGGTCCCGTTCGTAAAAAGCACTGTCAAGGTTGGAAAAAGTTTTGTTGTGCTTGTGTGCGATACGGTCAATAATGTTTCTGAAAATCCGGCCGGCGACATCGGCTCAAGATAAAAAGTGGTTTAGGCTGCTTCAATAATATTAATTTAATGGAGATGAATAAGACTGCATCATATAATCTGACGGTGATTGTTCCCGTCTATAATGAGGAAGACAATATGCAGGCGCTCGAGAAGCGTCTTGGTGACTGGTTGCCGACTTCGCCGGTTAAGACTTGTGTGCTTTTTGTTGATGACGGTTCTTCCGATTCAAGCCTTGCCGGAATAAAGGAAATTTGTGCCCGTAATCCCAATTTCTTTTATCTTGCTTTCCGACGCAATTGCGGGCTAAGCGCTGCTATAAAGGCAGGTATAGATGCTGCAGAATCTGAGTATGTCGGATATATTGATGCTGATCTTCAGACCGATCCGGAAGACTTCAATCTTCTAATTCCTTATCTCAAGGAGAATGAACTGTGCATGGGTATTCGGGCGAATCGCAAGGATACAGGTTGGAAAAGGCTTCAGTCGAAGATTGCCAATGGGTTCCGACGCATGATGACCGGTGACGGAGTGACAGATACAGGTTGTCCTCTTAAGGTCATGCATACTGAGAATGCGAGGCGCGTGCCGTTTGTAAAAGGGATGCATCGTTTCCTGCCGGCTCTTTTCCAACTTCAGGGATGCTCTGTAAAGGAAATTCCTGTGCGTCACTATCCAAGAACGGCAGGCAAATCAAAGTTCAGCATGAGCAACCGCCTGATAGGCCCTCTTCAAGATTGCTTTGCATTCCGCTGGATGCGTTCCAGATGGTTTAACTATGAAGTTGCCGACCGCTCCGACCTCTCATGATTTTAGACCCCGTCTCATAAGATTTGAGAGGCCCCGGGGAAGCTGGGTTGGGATGATTTTCGGCATGCAGGCTCGGGAGCATAGCGGGCTATGTGACTGAGCCAAAGGTCGAAAAGCGCCCAAGCCAGCGAGACTTTGGGTAATTTCCTCCGTAGAATCCCTTTCCCTTATGAGTTTGGAATTATTATTATAAATTAATATTTGAGTTCAATTTA
>CAYQXG010000137.1:0-5029 GCA_964421525.1 uncultured Sangeribacter sp.
TGCTCCCGAGCCTGCATGTCGAAAATCATCCCAACCCAGCTTCCCCGGGGCCTCTAAAATCTTATGAGACGGGGTCTAAATTATCATGCTACCAGGACCAGCAAATATCCTTAGCTGCCCATTCTGCGGCGGCACAAAAGAGGTGATGAGCCTCATGAGCGGAAACACATGCGGCGGCACAGTATGGAGCGACACAAGACGACATTATCCTATGCTCCCCGAGGTCTCGCCGATTCAGGAATGTCCGCATTGCCATAGGTTCTATTTTATAGAGCAGGCAAGACACAAATATTCGAACGATCCGGAATCGGATATCAGAAGTTTTGGAGAATTGGGGAATCTGACGTTTCAGCAGCTTGTGGAAGCAAAAAAACAGATGGATACTCTCTCTTTGAGCAAGATGCAGAGATGGGTTCTCAACCACCAGATCTTTATGGCCTACAACGACTGTTTCCGCAGGAATCCGGTGAACGATGCCCTGACTCCGAGCGATGCGGAACGCCGGCTCTATCATGAGACCATCGTAGAACTTCTTGAGGGCATAGACAAGTCGGAAGACTATGAACTCTTTCATGCAGAACTGCTGCGTGAAACCGGAAGGTTTGAGGAATCAAGGCAAATCCTTCTCAATCATAAATCGGAAGACGACAAATGGGTGGTTGATGCCATGCTGAGGCATATAAAAGATTCCGATACAGAGCCATTCCTGCTGATAGAAAACGGAGAAATCGTAGGTTCTACGGCGTGACAGTAAGAGTCACGTTTGACGTTTTGGCATCTGTGATATTTGTCAGATCGAAGGTGCCGTCGGGCGATTCTGCCACCACATCTGTAAATGTGAAGTTTGACAGGATATAGTCGTCAGTTTTTCTGTCGCGATAAAAATTGCGTGTGCACTTAAGATGCGCATTTCTGAAAGTCACATTGTCGACCAATGATATTGGCATCGGGTCCCGGTCCACTTTATTGAAAAACTGTGTCCAGGTCTGCACTTCCACTGCGTTGCGCACTGTTCCGTCGGCACCGTCGACGAGCACATTGCGGTATTGCTGTGGTGTATCGGGACGCATCTTGAAGAGCAGAACGTGGTATGTGCCGTCGAACCTGCAATCTTTCATGATCACGTTGGAGCAGTCCCAAGCCTCGCTTCCGAAAGTGACCCCGGCATTTGTCTTTCCGAAAGAGCAACGGTCAATGATGACACGCTGTACAGGGCCGTTGCCCGGAATCGTGTCTACATACGTTCCTTTACCCCCTTTGAGACAGACCCCGTCGTCGTTGACGTTCATGTGGCATCCGGAAATCAAGACATCATTGCATACGTCAAGATCAATTGCATCGGTAGATGGACCCTTAGGGTATCCATCGGTTGGGGCGAGAATTGTGACACCAATATATTTTATGCGCTCGCAATTGTAGAGATGATTGGTCCAGAACCCGGAGTTGACCATGTGCACACCGCTTACAGTCACATCCTTGGAGTTGGATATGTAGGCCATTCTTGGGCGAAGGGCCTCAAGATTCGTGCATTTGGGATTCACTTTCCGGCGTAGCCAGAATTCATCGTAGAAACGGTGTCCGTTCCCGTCGATGGTGCCTTCACCTGAAATTGTGAAACCGTCGCAATGGTCAGCGTTGACAAGCGCGGCGAAATAATTGATTGTCTGTCCTTCCAGGCGAGTGGGGATAATCTTGTAGTTGGTAATTGCATCCGATCCCTTGAGCTTACCTCCTTTTTCAAGGTGTAGGTGAGTGCCGGGCTTGAAGAATAGTGATCCGCTCAGAAAGGTGCCCTGGGGAATCACGATGACGCCGCCTCCGTTGCTTGCCGCCTTGTCTATGACATTCTGGATAGCATCTGTCTGCAGAAGGGTGCTGTCTTGTTCAACTCCATAATCAGTCACTACATAGGTTTGCCCGAGAGCCTTGATCTCAGGAACGGCGGTGTCGTTAAACCATTGCGGCACAATGGATCCGTCGGGGAACGTCTTAAAGTCGGCTGTAGCTGTAAGAGATATTGCCCCGAGTGCAAACGCCAGGATTGCGGCTTTCAAATTCCCGCTCCTCAGATTGAAGAGTCTCCGAGGGCTGAATGTAGTGAGATGTTTCATGGTTGTCAAGTTGTAGTGGTGTCAGTTTGGGTCAGAGTCGGGAAGTCTTACCGACATTCAGATCAGAATTTGAGGTCGTAGACAGCCTTTTTAATGTTTGAGAAAGGCAGGTCTATGTCGAGTGACTCAATGACGGGTTTCTTCTGCCCCTCCTTTTTAACCTTTTGTGTAGTGACAAGCACAATGCCATTGTCGTCTACAGAGCGTAGCATACCGTGGAGTTTCCTGCCGTCGTTGGTGAGTACTTCGAGGTCTTGCCCTACATATTTGTCGTACTGGCGTTTCACTTTCAGAGGAGAAGTGAGCCCGGCTGTGCCAACCTCAAGTTCATAGTCCTCGACATCACGGTCGAATTCCGCCTCAATTGCACGGGTGAGTGCCACACATTCATCGATATCGCCCGGTGTCAGGCTATCTATTTCCACTACTATCTCGTTGGAAGGAGACACCTTCAGATCTGTGAGGAAATAAGGTGAATCCTTGAGTTGACCTTCTATGAAGGATTTTAGATCTTCTTTATTTATCATTGGTTTTGGGGTCTTAGTTATCGGATACTATTGAGGAAGCAAGTGCCTCTATTGCCTGACGGTCTGACTGCTTGAACATGCCGCGTATAGTCACGATATCCGGGTTTATGTCGATGCCTTTCATGTCATGGAGCATTGTGACCATCACTTTGCCGGCGGAAGGAGCCCAAGATCCGTTCTCTAACAGGAATGCCTGACGGTTTGAATATCCCTTGATCGAGAGGAGGTGCAGGAATGAATACATCGGGGTAAAGAGACCCGCATCATAGCTTGATGCGCAGAACACAGCCTTAGGATATTTGAATGCCTCGGCAACACAAGCAGACAGGTTGTCGCGTGTGAGGTCGGCAAGATAGATGTCTTTCACCCCGAGTTTCTTTAGCGATTCGGCAAGATATGATGCAGCTTCCATGGTGTTGCCATGAATAGATGCGCATGCAATGAATACTCCATCGTTTTCATGGGCGTAACGGCTCCAAGTGTCGTATAGTCCCACATATTTTGAAATATTTTCAGTCAGAATTGGACCATGAAGCGGGCAAATTGTCTGTATGTCGAGACCGGCGAGTTTCTTAAGCGCATTCTGCACTTGCTGGCCGTATTTCCCCACTATATTGTAGTAATATCTCCTTGCTTCCACGTCCCAATCCTCGTTTTTGTCTGTAAGGGAATCAAGCGTACCGAAGGTTCCGAAAGCGTCGGCGCTGAAAATCAGCTTTCTTTCCGGACAATATGCCATCATCACTTCCGGCCAGTGCACCATTGGAGCGAGATAGAATGTCAGAGTAAGACCGCCGAGGTAGATGGTGTCGCCCTCCTTCACCGGCTGAATCTTACATGATTCCGGAATGGGGTTAAAATAGTTGGGAAGCATGCGTGCAGCGGTTGCCGACATCACGAGCGTAGCTTCCGGATATATTTCCACGAAGGTTGATATCAGCGATGAATGGTCAGGCTCAAGATGTTCTATAATAAGATAGTCAGGTTTTTTGCCGTCGAGTGCTTTCTGCAGGTTGTCGAGCCATTCAGTCCCGGTGGTGTCGTCGGTAGTGTCGACTACGGCTATCTTATCTCCTTTGATCAGGTAGGAGTTGTAGCTGACACCGTTTGGTACCGCATATTGGTTTTCAAATAGGTCTATTGCATGATCGTCGACACCTATATATGTAATTCCCGGTGCGACTTCAAATATATTTCCGGTCATATTTAGTTTTAAGTTTTAATCGATATATGTATAACAATTGAAATATGGTTTCCGTTTTGAAGAAGATCAGGACCGGCAAGGTAAACGCAGAAATCTTAGACCCTTACGTGTGGGACTCTATCTTTGCATGTCTGCCTCCTATAAGAAAGGAAAACTTGCGCATTTTTGGCTTTAGCCTTATTAATAGAAATTAACAAAAACAAAACTGTTGGTATAAAAAATTAAGACAAATTAACTAAATCTGATAAAATTAAGAAAATTTAACTTTAAAAGGATGTAAAAATATTGAAAATGACTTTGCGGTATGAAATTTTAGCCCTAATTTTGCAGACGTTTTCCCCTGATGCCCTATAAGGGGCGGGGATGCAGAAATAACAATGAAAATAACATTAATGAAGCGGGAACCATAAGGTTCCGTTATAAAAAAGAAATTATGGCAAAGAAAGCTGAGAAACCCAACGGTAAATTGGGCGTTATGGTGGTCGGCAACGGTGCCGTGGCCACAACATTTATGACCGGTGTGCTCATGACCCGCAAGGGTCTCACCAAGCCCGTTGGCTCAATGTGTATGTACGATAAGATCCGTGTAGGCAAAGGAGAGGATAAGAAATACCTGCACTACAAGGACATCGTTCCTCTTGCTGATCTTAACGACATTGAATTCGCAACATGGGACGTATATCCCGCAAATGCTTATGAGGCAGCCATCAACGCAGAGGTTCTTAAGGAGAAAGACATCAATCCTGTGAAGGAGGAGCTCGAGGCTATCAAGCCTATGAAGGCAGCTTTCGACAAGAATTATGCAAAGCGTCTTGAAGGCGACAACGTCATGGAAGGCAAGACCCGCTGGGAAATGGCTGAACAGATTCGTGAAGACATCCGCAACTTCAAGAAAGAAAAAGGTCTTGACCGTGTGGTAGTTCTTTGGGCAGCCTCAACAGAGGTTTATGTTCCGGTTGATCCTGAAGTTCATGGAACTCTCGAATCACTCGAAGCTGCAATGAAGGCCGACAACAAGGAGAAGATCGCTCCCTCAATGTGCTACGCTTATGCAGCCCTTAAAGAAGGAGCACCATTCATCATGGGCGCGCCCAACACCACAGTTGACATTCCTGCAATGTGGGAACTTTCAGAGCAGACCGGCATGCCGATCGCAGGCAAGGACTTCAAGACCGGCCAGACTCTCG
>CAYQXG010000138.1:0-4598 GCA_964421525.1 uncultured Sangeribacter sp.
TCTCAACACTCGCACCTGAAACGAGCGCGTCTACCATTCCGCCACCTGGGCTTGCGTTGGTTGCGGTTGCAAAGTTACGGCTTTTTTTTCATTGGTGCAAGTCTTTTTCTGAAAATTTTCATCCATCTTATGATAATTGTCTATTCCGGCAGTGTTTAATCTTTTAGAACATCATGTTTCACGACATCGGAAATCAAACATCGGAAGACGGACAACTGAAAACGGAAAACTACAATGGAAATAATCAATACAATCAACGATTGGCTTTGGAGCTACCTGCTCGTAGGATTGCTGCTGATTGCAGCGGTGTGTTTCACTATCGGAAGCCGTGGTGTGCAGTTCCGAATGTTCGGCGAGATGTTCCGGCTTTTGGCTACCTCCGGCAAACGCGAGGATGCCAATTCCCCCGACTCTCACCATAGCATCAGTTCATTTCAGGCGTTTGCTGTTTCCTTGGCGTCGCGCGTCGGAACCGGTAACCTTGCCGGTGTTGCCACGGCAATAGCAATCGGTGGTGCCGGATCTATATTCTGGATGTGGGTAATCGCCCTCTTGGGATCAGCCTCAGCTTTCGTGGAATCCACATTGGCTCAGCTTTACAAGGTTAAAGGGGAGAATTCATTCAAGGGAGGTCCGGCATATTATATCTACAAAGGCCTCGGCCAAAAATGGTGGGCTATCATTTTTGCAGTGCTTATCACAATGACATTCGGACTGGCATTCAACTCTGTGCAGGCTAACACAATCACAGCTGCTACAAAAGTATCATTCGGCTGGGATCCGACTATTGTTGGAATTGCTATAACCGTGATATCACTGATTGTAATATTCGGAGGAATTCAGCGCATATCGCGTTTCAGTGAGATTGTAGTGCCGGTCATGGCAATAGCCTACATTCTGCTTGCCATTTTCATTATAGTAATCAACATATCTCATATCCCGGAAGTCTTAGGCAAGATTGTGACCGAAGCATTCACGGGGAGTGCTGTCTTAGGCGGTGGTGCGGGTAGCGCCATAATGATGGGTGTAAAACGTGGACTATTCAGTAACGAGGCAGGCGAAGGCTCCACTCCAAATGCAGCTGCAACGGCATCTGTCAGCCACCCGGTGAAACAGGGTCTGCTTCAGACCCTCGGTGTCTTCACCGACACTCTCCTTATATGCACATGCACAGCCTTCATAATACTTTTCAGTGGATTCGCCGAATGTGGAGAGAGTGGCATCGCGCTTACCCAGACAGCCCTGGAATCTGAAGTAGGCAGCATCGGGGCCACTTTCATAGCGGTAGCAGTATTCTTCTTTGCCTTCACAAGCATCATTTCCAATTATTATTATGGAGAGACCAACATTCAGTTTATCACTGACAAGAAATGGCCTGTGACCCTTTTCCGCGTGCTTGTTGGAGCCGTAGTGATGTTGGGCTCTATCACCACTCTCGAGATGGCTTGGGCAATGGCAGACATATTCATGGGATTAATGACACTTTGCAACCTTATCGCTATATTTATGCTTGGCAAGTATGCAATGCGTCTGCTTAAAGACTACACCCGCCAGCGTAAGGAAGGGAAGAATCCGGAATACCACAAATCAACGATTCCGGAGATAGCAGACGAAACGGAATGTTGGCCCATATAACTAATGATGAATGATTAATGATAATGTATGAATATCAATCAAAGGAAATAAACAAGCCACTACAAACCTAAATTCATCATTAATAATTAATCATTCATCATTAGAAAGGAGATTTCTTTAAAAGAATAAGTTCGGGAAGAACCATCTGCCAGACGGAGTGTCATCGGTCCATGCGCATCTACTTCTGCTATCGCAGCCTCGAAATATTCTCCAGTTGCAGTGTCGGCAAAAGGATAGAGTTTTCCATCGCCACGCCATAGGTTTTGCTTAAATTCATTGTGAAGCCTATCCCTATCACTTTCATCATAAATCTTTCCAATTCGATTCTCTATGCAATCTCCAATCTGCATGGCGAGCTGTTCGAGATTATATGTTGTTCCTGTAACCTGCTTCATCGAAACAGGATTAGGGGCGTCGCTAAGAAATTCTGTCTGATTCACGTTTATACCTATGCCCAAGACCGAATGTCCAATCTTGAAACCGGAGAGGGAATGCTGTATGAGAATGCCGCAGATCTTTCTATCACCCACATAAATATCATTAGCCCACTTCACCTTGGCATCAATTCCATGGAGCGACAGGAAATCTTTCACTGCAAGCGCGGTTGCCTCCGAAATTGAAAACTGCGATATGGCAGGGAAAGATTCAGGACGAACCAGCAATGAAAAGGTGAGATTCTTACCGGGCTCCGATTCCCAAGAGTTACCCCGTTGTCCACGACCGGCTGTCTGAGTCCGGGCCATCACCATCAGAGGGTTTTCAAGACCTGAGGCCTCCCTCATCAGATATGAATTGGTTGAGTCTACTTCTTCAAGTGTTTTTATTTGCATATTCTTCAGGTTTCCGTCTTCCGTTTTCCGTTTTCCGTTTTCCGTTTCCGTTTTCCGTTTTCAGATAATTCAAAAAACCGAATTCTAAATTAACTCAAATTCAAAATTTCAACCTTACGCGATCCGTCGGGCTGCTCCGCGATGTCGACAAAAAGTGTATTTTCCGGTAATATGTCTTCTATATTTTCAGTCCATTCCATCAGGCACAGGTTACCACTGTCCCAGTAATCCTCAATTCCTATGTCGAAAGCCTCGGCTGAGGATTCAAGACGGTAAAAGTCGAAATGATAGACACTCTTCCCTGTCTTTGAGGAATGATATTCATTGACAATGGCGAATGTAGGAGATGATGCCTCATCGTCCATACTAAGTTGCCGCATCAACTCAGCCACAAGCGTGGTCTTTCCGGCACCCATCTTGCCACGGAGTGCCACAATTCGATTGTCGCCTATTGCATCCAACAGTTGCGCAGCCCCCTGCGGAAGATCTTCAATATCTTTTATTGTGATAGTCATCTTTAGAAATTAATAAGATTTATATAGGATTTATAACCTTTCAATATTAATAACAATTTTGGATTGATTGTTATAAAAGTAGCCTGCAAACTGTAAAGAAAGCAATATTCATATCGAAATTTGAGTGAATTTGGATTTTTTTCGTTAAATTTGCAGATTGATGCAGATTGCATCTAAATGAAGTTGTTTAAACTAATTAAACTCAATATAATGGCAAATCAGGAACTGAGCGAACAGGAAGTGGTAAGGCGCAATAGCATGCAGGCGCTCCGCGACCGTGGTATAGAACCGTATCCGGCTGCAGAATATGTAGTCACCGGACACAGCGAGGAAATCAAAGAGAACTTCAAGGACGACGCAGAAAGAAGGGAAGTGTGCGTGGCAGGCAGAATCATGAGCCGCCGAATAATGGGCAAAGCATCTTTCCTGGGATTGCAGGATGCTGAAGGTCGCATCCAGGTTTACGTCAGCCGTGACGACCTCTGCCCTGGCGAAGACAAGGACATGTACAATGTGGTTTTCAAGAAACTTCTCGACATAGGAGACTTTATCGGTGTCAAAGGTTATGTATTCCGCACACAGACCGGTGAGATTTCTGTGCACGCACAGGAAATAACAGTACTCAGCAAGAGCCTGCGCCCACTCCCGATGGTGAAGATGAAGGATGGCAAGGCTTATGATGCTTTCACCGATCCGGAACAGCGCTACCGCCAGCGCTATGTCGACCTCGTGGTGAATCCCCAGGTGAAGGAAATCTTCCTGAAGCGCAACAAGATATTCAACTCAATGCGTCAGTATTTCAACGATCATGGTCTGATGGAGGTGGAGACCCCTATCCTACAGTCGATTCCGGGTGGTGCTGCCGCACGTCCGTTCATAACCCATCACAATGCTCTTGATATACCACTATATCTGCGCATTGCAAACGAGCTCTACCTCAAGCGCCTTATCGTAGGCGGTTTCGACGGTGTCTATGAATTCGCAAAAGACTTCCGCAACGAGGGTATGGACCGCACACACAATCCGGAATTCACCTGCATGGAGGTGTATGTGGCATATAAGGACTACAACTGGATGATGCGCTTCGTAGAAAACATGCTTGAGAAAATATGTCTTGATGTCAACGGCTCAACGGATGTGAAAATTGGTGACAACACCGTGTCGTTCAAGGCGCCATTCCGTCGCGTGACAATGACCGACGCCATTAAAGAACATACAGGTTTCGACATAACCGGCAAGACCGAAGAGGAACTGCGTGCATTCTGCAAGCAGGAGCATATAGAGATTGATGAAAGCTGGGGCAAAGGAAAACTTATCGACGAGATTTTCGGTGAGAAATGCGAAGGCACATATATACAGCCCACGTTCATCACCGACTACCCAATCGAGATGTCGCCTCTAACCAAGAAACACCGAGACAATCCGGAGCTCACAGAACGATTCGAGCTTATGGTCAACGGCAAGGAACTCTGCAACGCATATTCAGAGCTTAATGACCCGATCGACCAATACGAACGTTTCGTAGACCAGATGAACCTTGCCGACAAGGGCGATGACGAAGCCATGATCATCGACCATGACTTCATCCGCGCACTTGAATACGGTATGCCTCCTACAT
>CAYQXG010000139.1:0-4505 GCA_964421525.1 uncultured Sangeribacter sp.
CATCCCAACCCAGCTTCCCCGGGGCCTCTCAAATCTTATGAGACGGGGTCTAATATCTCCGGCATTGATGCATTTCGACATTAAAGACAACTCAAATTTGATTTCCGTCATCATACCTATATATAATGGCGAGGAATGGCTGCACGATGCTCTGAAATCATTGAAAGACCAAACCTATCCACACTTTGAGGCTATATTGATAAATGACGGCTCGACCGACAAATCAGAATATATATGCAGGGATCTTGTCAAAACCGACCCACGGTTCCGCCTCACAAACCAAAGTAACGAAGGGGTTTCGGCCGCGCGCAATATCGGGCTCGACCTTGCACGCGGAAAGTGGATTGCTTTCATGGATGCCGACGACATTATGCCCGACCATGCTCTTGAAACTCTTGTGAGGTTAGGCGTTGAATGCAACGCAGGGATAGTAGCCGGGGCATATTCCAGAAGATTGAATCCTCCCCATTTAAAAAAAGAAGGCTCCCATTATACATTATCTTCCGATGAAGCTATCAGGATTGGTCTATACCAGAAACGCATCCTAAATAATCCCTGGGGCATGCTCTTCCATTCATCCGTATTTAACGGGAAGACCCCTCTACGGTTTAGGAAATGCCGTTATGAAGACCTGGATCTTTTTTACCGGGCTTTCGAAAAAGTGGATAAGGTGTGTATAACCGATACAATTGTATATTTTTACCGTGACAATCCCAACAGTTTCATCAACACCTGGTCGGCTTCACGCCTTGATGTGCTTGACGTTACCGACCGCATGGTAAAGTATATGAAAGAGAGATCACCCGAGCTTTACCGGGCTGCCCTCGACAGAAGGTTTAGCGCTCATTTCAACATGCTTGTCGAGATGGAGAGACATGGTGTCAACGACAAGGAACAACGTCGGCGTTGCCTCAATATCATCCGGGAGCAACGTATTAATGAGATCAAAGATCCAAATGTGAGAATTAAAAACAAACTCGGTGCACTCATCTCCTATCTGGGCATGCCGGCAATTCGAATACTATGCAAGTTCTGACCTTAGATCAATCGGCTTTAGACATCCACGCGAAACGTCTTGCAGAACTGGTGGAAAGCAACTCCTCCGTGGTTTTCGATGCGTTAGTGGGTGTACGCCGCGGTGGCTCCTTGGTTTGCGATGCATTTTGCCGCCATTTCCACAAAAACCGATACCGGAGCCGATATGATATTGCACTGCAACGCCCATCTACAAAGCACAAGGGTAAATTAATCAGCAAGATACTGCAACTCTTGCCTATTCCTGTGCTGAACCTTATGAGAATAGCGGAAGCTAAAATGTTGTCATTTCACCGCAAAGTGCAGGCATCATCCGCTGCTGTTTCAATAGAGATGCCGGAAGAGCTAAAGAAGATGCTTAATGAGACTGCCCAAGCAAAAATTTTGATTATTGATGATGCCGTCGACAGTGGCTACACACTATCAGCCATAGCCAATACGTTAATGAAAACAGCTCCTGAAGCAGAAATAAAGACAGCCGTCATCACCGAGACCACTGACCAACCACGCATCAGAGCTGACTTTTCTCTATATCATAACAGAACTTTGATTAGATTTCCATGGTCGAACGATTACAAGAAAAACTCAAAGGAGTGACCTTCGTTGATCTTGACGGATCACTCATCACGGCAAACTCCATGCGCATTTTCATGCGTCGTCTTCCTCTGCTCCTTCTAAAGCGCCATGCCATCGGGGCCTCAATCGCATCCCTTTGGTGGATCTGGCTTCGTGCCTTTCATGCAATCAGCCATAGAAATTTAAAATGGCATCTCACAAGACTTGCCCGTCGCCATCTTCAGGAATCTGACTGGGAAAGCCTTGCGGAACTCATTTCACATACGGTTAACCCCCACGTTGTAAACTTCATTGAGTCGCGACGCAAACTTGGGTGCATGACATATATTGCAACCGCGGCTATGGAGGAATACTCTCTTCCATTAAGCCGTTTGCTTGGATACGATGGAGTATTGGCAACAAAATTCTCGGATGAATTGGGCAATTATGAAGAATTGAAGGGATATGCCAAGCATGACGCAATAGAGCATCTATTGGCAGACAGTCATTTCCGTCTTGAATCATTCATCACCGACCATACCGATGACATACCTACGGCCTCAGTCTACCCGGGTCTAACGATAGTGGTGAATCCAACCCAAAAGACAGCCGAGAAGTTCCTTGAAGTCGGAGTGACGCGATATCTTAATTGACTCGTGTTTATTTTTTGATGGTCTCCTTGTGGGAATAGCGGCGCGGGAAGAGGAACACAATTGAAAGAATCAAGGTAAGGCCGAGAGCCCAAGGATAGTATAAATATTGGAAAGGAGCAGCCGGGGAAATATCCGCAAGAGATGTTGCAAGCAGCGTCTGGGCGCCATAGGGGATAAGACATTGCACAACACATGATGCCGAGTCAAGAATCGAAGCGCTCTTCCTCGGATCTACACCAAATTTTCTAGAAATGTCTCGTGACAGACCTCCTACCGTTATAATAGCAACAGTGTTGTTGGCCGTGCAAAGGTTTACTAATCCTACGAGGAAAGCCAATGTGCCTTGAGCACCACGGAGTCCTGAGATCCTTGCAGTCAATCCTTTCAGAATGAAGTCTATGCCACCACATGCCTTTATAACCCCGAGCATGCCCGATGCGAGAAGAGTGATTATTATCAATTCTCCCATTCCTTCAATTCCGCTACCCATGAATCCAGCCAAATCAAGCACATTTGCTCCTCGGATAATCCCCATCACCACAGCACATCCTATTCCTGCCGTCAATACAATGGTGACATTTATACCTGTGACTGCCGTGGCTATCACCACAAGATAGGGAAGCATCAGCCAAGGATCAGACTCTCCCTGCTTTGGCAAAGCACCGGTCTCAGGCGAAAGTATGATGTAGAATATCAATGTAGCCAATGCCGCCGGCAGCGCAATCCACAGATTGACCTTGAATTTATCCTGCATGTGGCAACCTTGTGAACGTGTGGCAGCTATGGTTGTGTCTGATATAAAGGAAAGATTGTCTCCAAAAAAAGCCCCTCCCAATACGGATGCAACATAGAATGGCACATTTCCCCCTCCGACAACAGTCAATTCCGCTGCGAGCGGAGTGAGTGCGACCACCGTACCCACTGATGTGCCTATGGAAAACGATATGAAACATGAGGCAACAAACAATGTGGGGACTATATATCTCGCAGGGAAAACGCCGAGAGTGAAATTGACAGTGGCATCGACCGCACCAATTTCCTTAGCTACGGAAGCAAACGCACCCGCAAGAATAAATATCCATATCATATAGAGGATATCAGGCTTGGCAGCTGCCTCAGAAAAAATCTCCACCCTCTCCTTGAGGCGTTTGCCACGGCATATCAATATCGCCCACATAGAGGCCGCCAACAACGCAACCGAAATAGGGATCTTATAGAAATCTCCTATTGCAGCCGAAACAGCCACATAAAGAAGAAGGAACACAGCCATCGGCGACAATGCTATCCATCCATCCCACCTTGACAAACCTGACTTTTCGCTCATCTGCTTAAATTTTCCGATTATTCCGATTCTTTTTCAATTTTCGGCATTGCCCCTCTGGGGAAAGCATCTATGAAACTTCCAGGGGTGCAGTTTGTTATCTTAGCCCCGACCTTTGCAGCATACGCAGCAATCTGATGATAGGAGCGGAATGCTATAGTGAGGCTATTAAGAATGTCATGAAGATGATACCCGGCATATTCCTGTGCCACACGTTCAAATTCCTTTTCGTTGTCTTTATAGAAATGCTTCTGCACAGAAATCACGCGGTTATAATCGTCAACCCATAGGTCGCGGCTCCATGTGTGGTCAGCCCCGACTATGTATATGTCGCGATAACCTTCCCTAAGCGCTATCATTATCGAGGCAATCAGAACATTGCGAGGGCGAGGCATAGCCAATCCTTTCCGGTAGAGCCAATGCACCGGACCCGCCAGCCCTTCGCCGGGAGTGAGATTATATCTTTTTACTGTTATATTTCCATTTCTTACGATGGATCCGCGGATTTTTGCCTTGCATGGAACATAAAGTGTCATCGGCCAAGATGTAGCGGAAATGTTATCCCAAAGTTTCTCAACATTAGCATCAGATGATCTACCATCGTCGGTAACTTTGAAAAAGTGAGGGTCGGCAAGCACGTAGATAGCCGGACATAACCGAGCAAATTCCTGCGAGTTAGCGGCAAAATTAACAGCCAGAGTCACGGAATCCTTAAGCAGATCGCCGAATTCCTTCAATGTGTCGCGCAAAGAAGGTCCATTGCCCATGATAATGAGACTTTCCCGCTTAACATCACCGGGGAGCGAAGGCCTGCGTGAAAGCAAGACAACCTTTCCCAAAGAAGCTATGGCATCAAGTGCATCCTTTATCTTTCCCATCTCAATTCAATCTAAGACCCCGTCTCATAAGATTTGAGAGGCCCCGGGGAAGCTGGGTTGGGA
>CAYQXG010000140.1:0-4495 GCA_964421525.1 uncultured Sangeribacter sp.
TAATATTTGAGTTCAATTTATGTCAATATCTTCAAAAAAGTTACCTCTGCCCGGGCTCTTAAAATCTTTATGAGACGGGGTCTAAGTACGGATAATCTTTACATTCACGACTGATAACCTCAATTGCCGGATAAGGTTTCCAATCAGTGATAGTCGACCTCAAGACAGCATCTGAGAAAGTCAGTGTCTTACTCCTTCCGGCAAGTGTTTCGGGAGAGAGTGAAGCCTTCACAGCAGGTATCCAAGATGCAACTTTCCATGCCAGGGAAGCCCATTTTTCAGGAAGTACTGTCTGGCGTTTCATGGCACCGCTATTGGCACTCATAGCCTCGGCTAGTTCTATCCACGTGGATCCAACGCCATCGGTGACATTATAGATTCCCCCGATGGAATGGAGCTTTTTTATAGCTTCGGCAACATCTGATGCGCAAACAAGACTTAATCTTGCATCGTTACCACGGACATGAATATACCGACTATTGACCACATCGCCAAACAATCGTGCCATCTCTCCCGTGATTCCTTTCCCAAACATTCTTGCAGGACGTATTATGGTAAGTTTTACTTCTCTTGCATCACACCACTGCCTGACCAACTCCTCTGCTCTTGCTTTTGACTGCCCCACTTTGGTGGAAGCCCACAATTGATGACTCTCATCGACATCCTCACCTGAATCCTGACTATACACCTCCCAGCTTGAGACATAGACAAACTCCGCAGGAGGATTATCTACAAGCGAAGCCAAAAGACGCCTGGTTCCCTCAAGATTGAGTTCAAATGCTTCGGAATCATCGGCGGTTCCAGCCGCATGCACCACCAGATTGAATTTCTTATCACCAAAATCCGGCTCATCTTTAGAAAGATCACAAATTATATCAGCATCATGACGCTGAAGCGTAATGACATCGTCATCATCATTAAAAACCTTTCCCAGATAGGCTCCAAGCATACCGGTAGCCCCAGTAAGAAGTATTTTCATTATCGGTCTGTTTAGTTATTGTCAGCAAGCATTTTTTACCTTTTTTCTTTTTGCGGCCGTTGGGCCTTTTAGCAGCAGCGCCTTAGCCTACAATATTGATTATCGCCCCCAAAAACAATATTAGTGCAGTTCTATAGAACTGCACTCTATTCATGTGACAAACAAAATTTTCCTGAGAAATAATCAATCACCGGGCATATTCGATTTTACCGACCACCTTGCGGCTCGGACCTGCATTCTCGTGTGCACGGACCGAGGGCTGGTGCATGTCTTTGGGGAAGTAGAGGAAGAATGTATCGTTGGGTGCTTCAACATAGGAGATTTCCTCATCCGTAGTGTAGTTAGTCTTGTCTTTGACCGGATCATAAGGTCCTGTCGGAGTAACTTTGCCGGCAAGCCCCATAAGTTCATCACCTACAAATGTATATTGCAGATCGATGAATTTCTCATGGCTCTCGATTTTGGTGTCTTCAGCACTCTTGGGAGTATATTCAAGAATATTAACCCACAGACGACCGGGTACAATATCATGCTTCCCGGCAGCTATCGAGGAGAGATCTGTATTTTTAAGCCAAGCGAAAAGCGCATCCCATAATTCAGGGTTTGCAGCATACTGCTCAGCGAATTCCACTGCATCTATTGTGGAATCAGCCTTTAGTTCAAGTCCTTTTGCCCACTCACGGCTGTCAACCCACGCCCGGGCCTCTTCTTTAGAGAATGTCTTCTTCATGATGTAGTTGTTATTTTTCAGAGTTGATAGTTGCCATTATACCTCCTACCATGCCGAGTGCAAGCATTCGGCCATGAAAAGAATAGCCTGCATTATAGCCCATCTTCTCGTCGCCAAGCATCAAAGGAGCATGATCAACCCGCATCGGCACCTCCGGGCGCTCAGTCTCGAAAGTCCTGATTACATCAATCAAACGCGGATCAAGATGAGATGCCTCCTTAAAATCGCCGTTAGACTGAGGATTGCATATCCGGGCATGAACGAAATGTGTCCGTCCGGCATATTTTTTCGCGAGCGCAGGCACATCGTTATGACTTCCGGCACTGAGTGAACCTGCACAAAAAGTCAACCCGTTGTGAGGATTCGGCACTGCATCAAGGAATGCCTGGATATCCGCATCGCAAGTCACGATGCGAGGCAAGCCAAGAATCTGCATAGGAGGATCGTCGGGATGCACACACATGTTAATATCATACTCATCACAAACCGGCATTATGGCATTAAGGAAATAAGCCATATTGGCACGCAGTTTCTCAGCATCTATCCCCTTGTAGAGATCGAGAAGGCTACGGAATTTCTCCACCGGCTTAAGGTCTTTTTCAGAGATATTACCATTGACAAATCCCTGGGTCTTCACAATGATATTGTCTACAAGGCGCTTTTCAGCCTCTGCATCCATGCGCGGGACAACCTCCTCGTTCATGCGACGCAGTGTCTCTTCGTCATAATCATTCTCGGCACCTTCCCGTTTAAGGATATGAATGTCGAAGTAGGCAAATTCAGCCCGGTTGAAATATAGATTTGAAGTCCCGTCCGGGTTCGGATATTCAAGGTCGGTACGAGCCCAATCAAGCACCGGCATGAAATTATAGCAGATAGTCTTCACCCCTGCCTTGCCGAGATTGGCAAGACTTATCTTATAGTTCTCAATCAATTGGTCGCGATCAGGGCCACCGTATTTTATAGATTCGCTGACAGGAAGGCTCTCAACCACGCTCCAACGCAGCCCGTGGTCTTCAATATAATCCTTCATTTTATTGACTTCCTCCTCGCTCCATACTTCACCATTGGGTATGTGATGGAGTGCCGTGACTATTCCCTCCACGCCAATCTGACGCAGCATGTCGAGGGTAATCTTATCGTTGGGGCCGAACCAACGCCATGTCTTTTCCATGTGATATAGTTTTAGATTGCTGTATAATTATCGCAAAGTTAATCAATCTTTGCGAATTTTTCAAGTTTTGCCCCCTAATTCAATAGACATCGAGAGTAACCGCCTCCGACGCCTCCTCCGGATGCAGAGGCAGCTCAATGCCATTCACCGTTGTATTGATGAAAGAAATATCCTTTACATTCTTCAGATAGAATGGGAATCTTGCTTTTTCCACATGAAAATTCTCAACCGTAATATTGTCTATTTTCCTTGATTTGTTTCCATCCATGAAGAATGCATAGTTGTCTGACACACCTGCATCAACGTTTCTTATGACAAAATCTTCATAAAGAGCCTCGTGGTCGCCACCCCGGAAACCGAAATAATTAGTCTCAAACCTGAGTATAGCCCCTTTAGTGCGCTCAATCTTTATGCTGTCGACATAGACATCGCGGATGTATCCGCCCCTATCTTTATTCGACTTGAAGTAGAGTGCATTCTTTACGGTGCCAATCTCTATATTACTCATATATACATCCGACACGCCCCCGGACATCTCGCTTCCAATGCAAAGGCCGTTGCATTCGGAATAAAACTTGCAATTGCGTATCACGATATTCCTTGATGCACGTCCTATGCTTCTACCATCGGTGTCACGTCCCGATTTTATTGCAATCGCGTCGTCGCCCGTACGGAATGTGCAGTTTTCTATCAATACATTGGTTGTGGATTCCGGATCACATCCATCATTATTTGGATAATGGCTGTCGATTGTAACGTCTCTGACAATCACATTGTCGCAATAAACGGGATGTATGGTCCAAAATGGAGAATTCTTGATAGTTACTCCCTCTATCAATATCCTGGAACATCCGAAAGGCTCAACACAAGTGGGCCTTAGCACCGTTCCTTCTCCAAAAACTCTTTCACTGACCGGAACCAGCTTATCTCCCATCTCGCGCAACCTATCCCGATCGGGCGCCTCCATATCTGCCCATCCGGCAAATTCCAATCCACCTTGGGCATCTATCGTACCCTTTCCGGTTATCGCGATATTGTTGGCATGATATGCATAAACCATCGGCGAATGCCCGAATAGCTCCGTACCTTCCCAGCGGGTATGCACAACCGGGAGAAAGTCAGAAGGTTTTCCGCTGAATTTAAGATAGGCACCCTCCTTGAGATGAAGGTTGACATCGCTTTTCAAGACCAACGGACCTTGAAGATAATAAAGCCCGGCATTCACTGCAACCGTTCCTCCTCCTCGCAACGAACAAGAATCGATTGCCGCCTGCAAAACGCCCAAAGACTTCAGACTGTCGGAAGGAGCAGTAACATCAATCGAGAAATCAGGGAATGAAGTCAAGGCAATGCCATTTATGATTTTTTCGGCTCCACTTTCAGTTGAAGTGTTATCGGGAGTGCCTGAACAGGAAGACATAGACAGCATCACTGCCAAATAAGTCAGAATCAAGATATCAGATTTCATAATGAAGTTGATGTTGGATATACTATAAATAAAACGAGATAACAACCAACAAATTGCCTAAGACCCCGTCTCATAAAGATTTTAAGAGTCCCGGGGCGGTTTTGGGCGAGTGATTTTCGCGAGTTGAGGAAGGAATTCCATTGA
>CAYQXG010000141.1:0-4320 GCA_964421525.1 uncultured Sangeribacter sp.
ACCTCAGCCCGTTTTTGGACGGTGCTTTCCGCCAAGTCTCGTCAGTCATGATGCCAGCATCATTCCTTTCAGGTATTCCTACACGTTCGGCATAAGATAAGCAAGCTGATCTTATGCTCTCACTCAATGGAATTCCTTCCTCAACTCGCGAAAATCACTCGCCCAAAACCGCCCCGGGGCTCTTAAAATCTTTATGAGACGGGGTCTTATTTGCAGGCCTCTATCCCTAAACAAACCACGGGATATTCTGTATGGCTGTGAAACCATTCAACAGCATAAGGACACGTTGCGGCAATCTTGTTGCCTTCCGCCAAAATCTTGTCGGCTGCAAGTTTAACCAACTGCCCGGCTATACCCTGCCCTCTTAAAGAATAATCAACAAAGGTATGATTGATTGTTGAAACACCATTCTTTGCCGGGAAAGTCACCTCTGCTATTATATTCCCGGTCTTGCCGGTAGCATATATTCGGTCGGATTCAGTTATGAAATTCATAGTAAAAATTTTAAGGAAGTTATTTAAGATTACAATAACAACACCTCACCCTACTCCTGAGTTGAGTCATAACCTTATATTTTATCATAACAATAAGATTTGAGACGGGGTCTTAGGTAAGGAAAGCCTCAGAATATATACCCAAAGTATATAAATCGCCTTCTTAGATACAATTTTCAGCCAATCGCATGTCCATTTTTCATTTCTTTTGTTTAACTTTGTAAAAGGTATTTTTTATGACAATGGACCATAACAAACTAAAAGGATTTTTCTATCCCGGTAATGCGGTGAGTGGTGAACCCGATTATGGGCTTGCTGAGTTTTTCGTGCGTTCTGCCGAAGCCTTTGCCAATGCGACTTACCAGAGTGTCTACATCATAGATTATTTCCGAAAGAATTTCCTCTACGTTTCTCCAAATCCCCTTTTCCTATGCGGAATGTCGGCAGAGGAAGTCAAAAAAGAGGGATACCAGTTCTATATAGATCATGTCCCGAACGATGAAGTGGATATGCTTCTTGAAATAAACCGGGCAGGTTTTTCATTCATCAACGAAATACCAGCCTCAGAAAAGGATAAATACACGATATCATACGATTTTCACTTGGTAAACGGACTCGAAAGAATACTCATCAATCACAAGCTAACTGCCCTTGCCTGTCAATCTGACGGCTCCGTTTGGCTCGGCTTGGCTGTTGTATCTCTTTCGACACATTCAGAAGCCGGACATATCACGATGCAATGCCGTGATAAATCTGAATATTGGGAGTATGATACGGTAAGTCATCGCTGGGAAAAGTACACAGCCCCAATATTGAATGACACGGAAAAAGAAATTCTGACGCTTTCTATCCAAGGTTTGACAATCAATGCAATCGCTGAACGCATCCACAGGGCAGTTGATTCTGTCAAATCAGCACGTCGCCGTCTGTTTGAGAAATTAGAGGTCAATAATATCTCTGAGGCAATCTCCTACGCAACAAACTACAAGTTGCTTTAATTGATATCGTTTGCAATGGTAGAGAGATAGAATTTAGGATATGTCTTTACCTCATTGTCTGCCACTAACGCTATGAGCAGGTGCGCTGTAATAGCAGTCATGGTAAACTCTCCGACTGATGATCTCACTTCAGGAGTGCATACATATTTCATGGCATCCTCAACCCAACTATTGCGAGGTATGTGCCAGAATGCACTGTATCCCTCCGTGTATTCAAGCATCGCCTTTACAGGGTCTTTATCCGCCTTATCTTCTATGAAGTGGATACGGCTATCATCCGGCATAACGATGGTGACACATGCACCGATTCCAAAATTAAATGCACATATTACGGGAACTCCTATATTGCCATAATGAGTAATAACATTCCTGCACTGCTCCTTATCAGAGCATACACATATTGCGTAATCACAATGAGGGAGATCAAGACTCTCAGACGTTGAGACAACGTCTGTAAATCCCAACCGTCCTATCGCCTGAGCAATCAGTTCAGCAACTTCATTTCCAATAATGACGACCTTTGAATCTGCAATTTTCTGTTTCAATTCTGTCGATAGTCCACCTGTTTTCTCCATATATTCTATATTATATGGCAAAATTACCTATTTCTGCTCACATTTCTTGCACACTTTTGTGTGCAAATTCACCCAGAAATATCAGATGCACACTTTTGTGTGCATAAGTTCAGAAAAAGACACATTAACTTTGCAAAACAATTCAAAAGCCATCCTAATAGAGTGACTTTTGAAATATAAAAGCTAATGGAATATAAAACATAGTCAAATAATTATAATCATGAAACTATCAAGAATCATAGTTGCAGTTGCAATTGCATTGTTGATCTGCTTCACAGCGGTAGGAAAGGATGTATGTGAAAAAACCGTTGCTCAAGAAGAAGTTATTGAATCCAATAATGGCATCGCTGTGATTACAGGGCATGGTCCGGCTTTACCGGATGAGTATGTCGTAAGATTGTACAAAATTGAAGACGATGGTTTGGCTCACTTTGTGGCCACTGACACCATTGCAAACAGTCAATTTAGGTTTGAAATACCAGTCGAAGACGGATTATCGGTCTTCTCGTTCATGTTTGACTATTATGCTTTGCCAAATAAGAATCACAAACTATACGTAACTCCCGGAGCACAGATTGATATTGACGCTGTAGACAACTATTCGTTTACTTGGCCCGTGAAGAGCAATGTACCCGAACAGGCTGAGTACGAACTGTACACAGAGAACAGTAAGGAGCTTTGGAGGAAACGGCAGAATGCAAGTGTAGAATACAATAAAAAGAGAAATAAAGAAGCAGACCAGAAATTAGATTCCTTAAACCGATTAATACACCTGCGTGATCTTGATTTTCTCAAAACTCGTCCTGTCGGAAAGATTTGGCTTGACAAAGCGAAGGATATTGCCAAGATGTCAGAATATTATAAAATCGACACTGGAGATTTGAAATCAATGTACGCTACCCTTGATGATTCAATAAAAAACTCTCAGATAGGAAGAGCACTATATGGTTATCTTTATTCAGACTCCCCGATAGTGATTGGCGACAAGTTTCCCGATACTGAATTTTATGATATTGATGGGAATGAACATAAATTGTCAGAATTTCAAGGAAAATGGCGTTTGGTAGATTTCTGGCGTTTAGGGTGTGCTCCTTGTATAATGGCTCTTCCTGAACTTCGTGAGGTTAAGGAGAAATATCATGATATTCTTGAGTTTATCAGTCTTTCGATTGATTCTGATAACACTTGGCGTCAGGCAACGAATGAACTTCATTTGACCGGTAACAACTGGAATGAAGGAAAAGAAGATTACGGTATTTTCAGAAGGCTGGGTCTGGACGGATTTCCCTATTTTTTGGTCATTACTCCCGATGGCACAATCAATGATATATGGTTTGGATTTTCTGAAGGCTCACTGAAAAGGAGAATGGGGTTTTATTTAAGGCCAAAAGGCACAACAGAATATTTAGAATCTGAAGATCGTAAAAGCATCCTGTTCCCTCAATATGTGACAAACAACACAGATAGAGTGCTAGACATAGATCTGATTGAGATTAGCAATGAAGGCACAAAAGTCTTTTTCGCATTCGTTCATTCACCAGAAAAGTGGATAGCTATTGCTCCAGATGCTTACATCAATGATTCAACTGGCAAGCACTACAAAGTAATCAGCACCGATGGGATTACATTGGGCGAACATCTCTATCCAGATAAGGATGGGAACGGCTCCTTTTCAATCACATTTGAGCCGATTCCTGAAGCTATCAATTCTATTGATTTCCATGAAAGTCAATCAAATGAAGGTTGGTCTATTGAAGGGATAGTTCTGAAACCCTAAAAAGTATTCTATTTGTATGATTTGAAATAGATGTCTTAGCTTTGCAACTATAATGAAGAAACATCCTATCAATAAACAATTAATTCTTAGAAAAAAATGAGAAATTTAATGTTAGTTTTAGCATCAATGATTTTGTGCTTTATAGCTTCAGATGCTTTGGCACAGAACAAAGCTGACATCATTGTCAGCTACGACGTAAAAAGTATTGACTGGGAGAGGGATACATTGCAGACAACTCGGATGTCACTACTCGCGAATACCCGCGAAGCAAAATATTTTAACGATGTAAGCCTATGGACCGACTCGCTGAAATCCACACCTGATGGGAAGGATCATTTGAATCAAATAATCCGGGCTGCCACCATGAGTGAAAACCCTGACGGAAGTATATATGTCGATTTGACTAAAGGACCTGTCAAGCAAGTCTTCACTTATGTATTTTCAGATGTAGAAAAAGGGAAGTTGCGCTATTATTC
>CAYQXG010000142.1:0-4254 GCA_964421525.1 uncultured Sangeribacter sp.
CGTAAAAGGTTAGCAAAAGATTGTTTCAGGCGTTTCAGGTATAATGTTTAGGTAATGTATTATGGTCTCCGCCGCGTATTAGGCCTTCACAGGTCCATTCCCATTAATTTCATGTATTAGGTTCGAATGTATTACGATATATCTTCCAAATTCATCCAGCCTGCTATGAGGCTTTTGGGAAATCTCTCTTGATTTCGATTACAAAGTTAATACATATTTTTCTACTTTCCAAATAACTTTTTAACATCTAAATTAAGAATAGATTTCAAAAAGCTACAAAATTATTAAATATTTCATGAATTTTGGAAAAATGTTACTTTTTATGGGTATTTCGCAAATATTGCATAAATGTTACATAATGTTGCATCGGTGTTTCATGTTTAGAAACATATTTTTTGAATGAAAAAAATTGGGTCTCACCTTAAGAGAGACCCGATTTGACCGTATAAATTCAAAAGATATTTTTGAATTTGCAATTCAAATTATAACGATATATAATTGTTCATCCATTTTTGATTGATAAGTAGCTCGCAAAAATTGATATTATGATAAATGCGAGATAATCTTTATATGTTCCGATTCATTATTCCGAGGGCTGATATAGGAATCTCTTTATGCTTCTTTTAGGAGTCTTTTCAAATTCCTTATCGAATAATCTGATTTCTGATACCTTCGAATATGCAGGAAGCTGAGAGTTGAGTGTCTTGAGATTTGCTTCCATAACGGAATCCGCATCTTTCCCATCTTTCTTCAGGGCATCATACTCCGGATAAACAAGCGCAATGAGTTTCCCGAGTTCGGATATCACCACTGATTCAGCAACATAGGGGAGATTATTGAGCTTCTGTTCAATCTCCTCTGGATAGATATTTTGTCCTGAAGGTCCGAGAATCATTGTTTTTGATCTTCCCATGATTCGTATGTTGCCTTCCTTGTCGATAGTCACGAGATCACCGGTGTTCATCCATCCTCCATCTTTCATCACTTCTTTTGTGGCATCAGGATTCTTGTAGTATCCTTTCATCACGTTGTCTCCTTTAACCCAAAGATCACCGGGGATAGTTTCAGGATCCGGAGAGTCTATACGTGCCTCCATACGTTCTACAATCTTGCCAACTGTGCCCGGCTTTTCCTTTTCAGGTGTCTCATAAGTGATGAGCGGGCCGCACTCGGTCATACCATATCCAACCGTAACAGGGAATTTAATTTTACCAAGGAATGAAATCACATCTGCATTCAAGGCTGCTCCTCCGATTATGACCTGTTTCACTTCTCCTCCAAGTGCCTTTATCAGTTGATCTTTAATCTTACGCAGGATGATGCCTTTGATTATTGGTAACTTGAGCAGAAATTTCATTTTAGGCTGTTCTATGACAGGAAATACTTTAGTCTTGACTATTTTCTCAAGCACGAGAGGTACGGTGATGATTAGTTTGGGTTTGACTTCAGCAAAAGCTGCAAGTAGGATGGCGGGGGAAGGGGTGCGTCCTAAAAAGGTGCAATGGCATCCTTTTGCAAAGGGATGCAGCATTTCTATCACCATCCCATAAAGGTGAGCGAGAGGAAGCATGTTAAGGACTCCGTCGCCGGGCTTGAGGAATGTAAGGAATTCCATGCAGAATCTGATATTGCTCCAAATTGATCTGTAGGGAAGCATTACACCCTTGCTCATACCCGTTGATCCAGAGGTGTAGTTGATAAGAGCGAGATCGTCGGGCTTATCATGATACCAATGAATATCTTTGGACGAGAATCCGTGAGGATATTTGTCGGTGAAGAATTTTTCTATGTTGTTGTGAGCTGTTGTCAGGTTTTCTGATCTTGAGAATGGTATTCCGAATTCACTGATGTAGATCACACCCTCAAGCATTGGAAGATCAAGCTGGTCAAGGCTCTTCCAAATTGCCTCATCTACGAAAAGAAGTTTAGCATCTGAATGGTTGACGAGATGATGTATGGTCTCCGGCTTAAATTCATGAAGAATAGGAACAGCCACAGCACCGAAAGATAGGCAAGCGATGAATGCTATAGCCCATTTTGCTGAATTTTTGCCACAGATTGCTACCTTATCGCCCGGTTTCAAACCGGCAGCATCAAATAGAATGTGGAGTTTCTCCACCATTGCGGCAACCTCGCCAAAAGTGTGGTCATCCCCTTTGAAATCAGACAGGGATAGTAGATCCCAGTTTCGGCATACAGATGATTCAAGAATGGCATTCAGTGATTCAGGTATGTTTTTGAATAATTGATCTGTTTCAGTTATCTCGACGCTAAATTGCGCCTTACTGTCTTTACTCATAGTTATCAGATTATAGTGTTTAGTGGTAAGGAAAAATTTCCTCTGATAACTAAACAACAAAAAAGGCCCGCTGGTTTGCGGGCCTCTTATGATAAGAGAATAAATTTATTAGTCTTGGTTGAGGTTTACGCGCTTGAAGTCAATAACAACGCATCCTTTAACCTCGCTATCGAGATATTGGCCTACGCTAAGCTTAGCATCGCGGTGATATTCCTGTTCCATAAGACAAGATTCCTTGAAGAATTTGTTCATACGGCCGTTGGCGATGTTCTGGATCATAGCTTCAGGGAGATTAGCTGCCTTCTCGGCACCTACCTTTGCAGCGATTTCAGCAGCCTTGTCAGCCTCTTCGCGTGTGAGCCAGCCTTTGGCGATGTTGCTTTCAACGTGATCAGCGCTGTCTACGAGGTTCGGGTTGATGCCGGCTTTACGGATAGCAGCCTCAACTGCTTTCTTCACCTGCTCTTCCTTAGTCTTTTCGATAGCTACACTGAGCTCTGTTTCTTTTACGTGAGCGTCTACATGATCGCGGTCAATTGCGATAGGATTCATTGCAGCTACCTGCATGCAGATTTCGCGGCCAACTGCTGTGCTTACACCGGGAACGCTAAGACCAACGATAGTTGCAAGCTTGTTGCCGAGATGCTCATAAGCTGCTACTGAAGGAGCTTCTACACACTCATAAGCTCCGAGTTCCATCTTCTCACCGGTCTTGCCGATCTCGTCTGTAACGAGTTCTGCAACAGTGCGGCCTTCGAGAGGAAGGTTCTTTACGTCTTCAAGAGTCTTGGCTCCTGCTTCAACAGCTGCGTCAAGGATCTTCTTGGTGAGAGCACGGAATGATTCGTTCTTAGCTACGAAGTCGGTCTCGCACTTGAGAGCTACGATAGCAGCGAAGCCTTCCTTAGTGCCGGCGAGCACACAGCCTTCAGCTGCCTCACGGTCTTCACGCTTAGCTGCAACTGCCTGACCCTTCTTGCGGATGATTTCGATAGAAGCTTCAATGTCACCGCCTGTTTCAGCAAGTGCATTCTTGCAGTCCATCATACCTGCGCCGGTCATATTGCGCAGTTTTTTGATATCTTCTATAGATACTGCCATTTTGTCTGAATGGTTTAGAAGTTTAAATGTTAAATGTTTTTGGATTATGGATTTGAAATCCTTAATCCGGATTTACTCAGCAGCTGGAGCCTCTTCTGCAGCAGGAGCTTCTTCAGCAGCGGGAGCCTCAGCAGCAGGAGCGCTGCGACGAACGCGACGGCGCTTTCCGGGTGTACCTTCAGCAGCTTCATCTTTGTCTTCAGAGTCTGCTTTTTCTACGCTGCGTTCCTGCAGGCCTTCAGCCATAGCTGAGCAGAGAGCGTCAAGAACGATCTCGATTGAGCGAGATGCATCGTCGTTTGCCGGGATTACGTAGTCAACGTTGCTTGGGTCTGAATTTGTATCGACCATAGCGAACACGGGAATACCGAGACGGTTAGCTTCTGCTACTGCGATGTGCTCTTTCATTACGTCTACTACGAAGAGAGCGCTCGGGAGGCGACCGAGGTCAGCGATAGAGCCGAGGTTCTTTTCGAGTTTAGCACGCTGGCGAGTGATCTGGAGTTTCTCGCGCTTGCTGAGGTTGTCGAATGTGCCGTCTTTTTCCATCTTGTCGATGGTAGTCATCTTCTTCACTGCCTTGCGGATAGTGGGGAAGTTGGTGAGCATACCGCCTGGCCAACGTTCGATCACGTATGGCATGCCGATTGCGCCAGCTTTTTCAGCGATAGCTTCTTTAGCCTGCTTCTTGGTAGCTACGAAGAGCACCTTCTTGCCGCTCTTGGCGATCTGCTTGAGGGCTGCTGCTGCTTCGTCGATCTTAGCAGCTGTCTTATAGAGGTCGATGATGTGGATTCCATTGCGCTCCATGAAAATATACGGCTCCATTGCCGGGTTCCATTTGCGCTTGAGGT
>CAYQXG010000143.1:0-4211 GCA_964421525.1 uncultured Sangeribacter sp.
AGTTCTTACTTAGTGGTGCCACCAGGAATCGAACCGGGGACACAAGGATTTTCAGTCCTTTGCTCTACCAACTGAGCTATGGCACCTTTCCGTTTTGCGAGTGCAAAGTTACGCACTTTTTTTCGTTTGTGCAAATTTTCTGCGTACTTTTTTTCAAAAATCTTTATTTTTATCTTTTCAGTTCTCTTGAAGAACCGGATGTTTCCCCAATATTTTACGATGTGGTTATATGGATATTTTGGTAAATCGGTGGGTAATAGAGCAAAACAACCTTTGGTCTATTTCTGTATGCCCAAAGTGAATAAGGAAGGCAGAATTTCTCAAATCGGTCTGGTCAGATAACGAAGATCAGAAATCATATCGTTGAAGAACGCCTGCACCGGGGTGATGATAGGGCGGAATTCGGGTTCTGTTCCATCGTTAAGAATTTTCAGACATCCCGGCTCGCAATGAATATTGATTTTTTTACCCAACGTCAACGGTTCCCCGTCAATTTGTGCCGGACCCTCGTTTCGTCTTGCTATCTTAATATTTTTAGCCTTAAAAGTGTCGATAATGCGGTTTTTGTCAATCTGTCCGCTAAGCAATCCTATTCCTGCCATCATTTGGTCGATTGTCGACCCATTGCGGATCACGGTGACATCAAGCAATCCGTCGGCCAGCAATGCACGGGGTGCAATGTAGGCATTGTTCCCATATTGTGAAGTGTTGCAGACAGCAATCAGCAGTGCCTCTTCAGTGTAGATGACCCCGTCAATTTCCAATGCATAGTGATCGGGAGTGAAATTTAAATATTCCAGAAGGGCACTTCTTACGTATTGCATCTTTCCTCTTCGCTTGGCACAGGAGAATTTCTCTGTCACCACGGCATCGAATCCAACTCCGAATGTGCAGAAGAAAGGTCTGTTTTCCACGATGCCACAGTCTATGGCATAGGGCTTACAGCGGGCTATCATGTCGATTGCCTTGTCATAGTCCATAGGGATGCCGAGCGTCCGTGCAAGTCCATTCCCACTTCCGCAAGGAATCAGACCAAGGGTGGTGCCGGTATGCATGAGAGCGGATGCCACCTCATTGACGGTGCCGTCGCCTCCGGCGACAATCACTATATCCTTGCCCGCAGCGGATGCCTCTTTGGCGAGTTCCGCACCATGTCCCTTATGCTGGGTATGGGCAATTTCAAGATCTATTCCGGCAGCCTTAAGGCGCGAGTATGCCAAGTCGCATATACCTTTCTTGTCGCGTGTCCCGGATATGGGATTTATAAGCAAAAGGGCAGATTGCATGACGTGTTCAACAACTTTTGGGGTTATACCGTAATTATCACCGATGCAAAATTAGCAAAAAAAACTGATAAATTTGTCGGTTTGACGGATTTTTTATAAATTTGCACACTGTCGCGCCCCATGCGAGGCTGATTTGTTTTGAGATACAAGATTCACCACGAAGGTACCAATATCCTCATAATGCTGGCAGTGGTATTGCTGGCACTGAATTTCCCGGTGTGGCTCTTCTTGCCGCCTTGGGTTCTTCCGGCTGTGCTTTCAGCACTGTCGTTGTTGGTATATTGCTTCGTGTTCAATTTCTTTCGTTGTCCAGCCCGCCGCTACAAAGGCCCCCGAAAGGAAATGGTTGTCAGTTCGGTAGACGGAAGCGTCGTGGTAATAGAGCGCACTTCCGAGCCTGAATTCATCAAGGGCGAGGCTCTTCAGATTTCGGTGTTCATGTCTCCGTTCAACGTGCATGCAAACTGGTTTCCGGTAGAAGGAAAGGTAGAGTATGTGCGCCATCATTCCGGACGGTTTTATTCGGCTTGGCTGCCGAAAGCGAGCACGGAAAACGAACGCTCCACCATAGGTATCATTACCCCGTCGGGTCATAGAGTGACAGTGCGTCAAGTGGCAGGGGCAATGGCGCGCCGGATAGTCACCTACGCTAAGGTTGGAGATGAGGCGGAATTTGATGAGCACCTCGGATTCATAAAATTCGGATCACGGGTAGACATATATCTTCCCTTAGATTCTGTGCCCCTCGTGCGTCAGGGACAGCGTGTAGTGGGCGACCAAACACAGCTCGCCACCTTGCCCGGTTATTCCCAGAAGCAGAATCACGTTGATGAAGTGAACAAAATGTAGCTTTTCGGGGTATATCATTGATATGAGAATACAGATGAATATCGAAAAAAAAATAGAAGGAAACATACCAAACGGCATAACGTGTCTCAACGTATTGTGTGGCACGATTGCCATACTCATCTCTGCTCATCCTGAATTGGAATTTCTTGGGTTGCTCTCATGGCAGTGGGGGGCTGTCTTTATTGTGCTGGCAGCCGTTGCAGATTTCTTCGATGGCTTTGCAGCACGGTTGCTCCATAAAAGTCATCCCATGGGGGCCGAGCTCGACTCTCTTTCCGATCAGGTGAGTTTCGGCGTTGCGCCGGCAGTACTTCTTGCATTCACCCTGTGGGGTAGTATTCCGGTGTGGCTTGCGTTTATGCCGGTCTTTCTCCCTGTTGCAACAGCTGTCAGACTTGCAAAATTCAATGTCGACACCCGTCAATCCACCGGTTTCCTCGGGATGCCGGTGCCGGCGAATGCTGTTTTCTGGATCGGTTATGTCGCCAACCTTCAGGCAGGTGCCACGTTCCTGCTTTCTCCTTGGCTGATTATAGCTGCAATTCTATGTGTATCGTGGCTGATGATTTCAGAAGTGCCGATGCTCTCGCTGAAATTCAAGACTTGGGGATTTAAGGATAATCTGGCGCGATATTTGTTGATTATAGGTTCGGGAGTGCTTGTTGCATGTTTTCAGCTTCGCGGCATGCTTTGGGTGATAGTTTACTATGCCCTCATGTCGTTGCTGTTCGCCCGAGGAAAGTCATCAACTCATTAAAAAGGTTTCTATGTCAGGATTGATAATATTAGTTTTGATCTTTATCGGCTTACCCTATATATTGCGATGGCTGAAACCTTATTTCTACAGGTGGATGCAGCATCGCACCGAAGACTATGTCCGCAGGGCTATGGGGATGCCTCCTCGCGACAAATCCGGATCCGGACGCGCGAGGTCGAATAGATCATCTTTCTATTCAAGAAATCAGAGACGCCAGCCTACGCACACATCCGGGCCGCTTATCCCTAAGGAATATGCCGTAGATGTGGAGTACACCGAGATTCATTCCTATTCATCTGAAGAGGTGATTGCATCCGATGGTAAGGCTGTGCGTTATTCCGTTGAGTCGCAGGTGAGTGATGCCGAGATAATTGAGATTCGAAAAGACCGTTAGAAAATGCCTACTCTTTTTGTTTCTGATCTCGACGGAACCCTTTTAGGTCCCGACCGCAAGGTGAGCGGTTCAAGTGTGTCTTTGCTCAATCAGGCTATTGAAGAAGGGGCCCTTTTCAGCATCGCCACGGCACGCACCCCGGCTACTGTAAGCCGTTTGCTTTCCGAAGTCAATTGCCATGTTCCATTGATAGTCATGACCGGTGCAGCAATATGGGACAGCAAAGAAAACCGATATATACATGCATCTTTCCACGATGAAAGAACAGCCCGACGTCTTGTCGAGACATACATGCGGAACCATCTGAGCGCATTTATCTACATACTTGGGGATGACAACATAATCCACATCTATCATATAGGCCCCATGAGCGACCTTGAACAAACTTTTGTGGATGAAAGGCTCGACACTCCTTATAAGATGTTTCATATTCCTTCAGATGGGAACAGCAAGTTGCCGGAAGATCTCAGCCGGGTTCTTCTTTTCTACAGTATGCGTCCGACAGAAGAGGTCAGTAGGGTTTATGAAGAGATAAAAGATTGCACCGATCTCAGGGCTGTATTCTACCATGACATGTATGGAGAGGAGGTAGCATTGATGGAAGTGTTTGGCCCTGAGGCATCGAAAGCCAACGCAGTTAGGATTCTTGCAGAGATGGTTGGTGCCGATAGGATTGTAGCCTATGGCGACAATATCAACGACCTTCCTATCCTAAATATAGCAGATGATGCAGTGGCTGTGGAAAATGCAGTGGCTGTTGTCAAAGAGACAGCAGACCGTGTGATTGGTCCCAACTGTGCGGATTCTGTTGCCCTCGACATAAAATCGCAGCTCAAACTCAACTAAATTGATGAAAAATTTGGAATAATCAAAAATTCCGATTAACTTTGCATTGTCAAAAGCCCTGATGGCGGAATCGGTAGAC
>CAYQXG010000144.1:0-4131 GCA_964421525.1 uncultured Sangeribacter sp.
CAAGGCGTGCAGTGGCACGCTTGTCGATGAGCTCTTGAATCTTTTGTTCTTGAGTAGTCATTACTATATGGACTGATGAATTATTATTTCTTAGAGGGGTCTTCGCAAAGCTCTGTCAAAACAGCTTCTGTGCATTTAGGATGCAGGAAGGCAATCTGGAGGCCGTCTGCGCCCTTACGGGGAGCCTTGTCGATGGTACGGATGCCTTTTGCCTCGCACTCGGCAAGAGCCTCAGCCACACCGCTTTCAACTGCGAAAGCCATGTGATGCATACCACCTTTACCGCCATTTTTCTCAATAAATTTTGCTATTGTGCTGTCGGGGCTTGTTGCTTCAAGAAGTTCAATCTTTGTGTCGCCTACTTTAAAGAATGCTGTAGTTACTTTTTGGTCTTCAACGACTTCCTGCTTGTAGCATTTGAGTCCAAGCACCTCTTCATAGTATTTGATGGCTTCCGCCAAATTCGGTACTGCAATGCCGATGTGTTCAATGTGGGAAATTTCCATTGCGTTTTTTGATTTATTGGTTAGTTGTATTTTATGTTGGTTACTGCTAATTGGAGCCTTAATAACGGACTCATACAATTATGTGCAAAATTAACAATTATTTTTGAAATTTCGAAAAGTATTCTAAAGAATATTAAAAAAAATATGGATTTCAGAGTCGCGATGCATTTTTTTTATTATATATTATTGTTATATCAGATTTTTTTACGATATTTGCAAAATATTTGCAGACATGTCTGCATTATGATAAAAATTTTGTTTTCATTAGAGATTTTCTCCTCGTCTGGAACTTTATGGAAATGACAACCGGGGCGCTTGCCTCACTTATCAACGGAGTCGTCGAAGGCGACCCGAATATCAACCTGAACGGTTTCGCAAAAATTGAGGAAGCCTCAGAAGGACACCTTACATTTATCGCGAATCTGAAATATGCACATTTTTTAGAGTCGACCAAAGCGTCGGCTGTCTTAGTTTCGAAGCAGTTTGATCATCCTAATCCCAATGGTGTCACCTTGCTTCGGGTTGATGATCCCTATTCTACATTAGCAGAACTTCTTAGGGCAATACAGAATTCTCTTCCTAAAAAGAGGGGCATTGAGCAACCATGTTTCATTGCCGAAGGTGTCAACATACCTGAAGATGCATATATAGGAGCTTTTGCCTATATTGGCAAAGGTGCCGAGATAGGTCAGGGAAGCCAGATTTATCCACAGGCATATATTGGCGATGGTGCCGTTGTAGGCGACAATTGCATAATATATTCAGGAGTCAAGGTATATTCCGGATGCAAGTTAGGCAACCGATGCGTTCTTCATAGCGGAGTTGTGATTGGTGGCGATGGTTTTGGCTTTGCTCCCAATCCGGCCGGAGAATACGAAAAACTGCCGCAGACCGGAATTGTGGTTATCGAAGATGATGTTGAGATAGGTGCCAACACGACAGTGGACCGCGCTACATTCGGATGTACGAGAATCGGCAAGGGTACAAAGCTTGATAATCTGATCATGGTTGCGCACAATGTCGAGATTGGTAAAAACAATGTATTTGCAGCCCAGGCCGGAGTAGCCGGGAGCACCAAAATTGGCGATGGCAACAGAATAGGTGGTCAAGTAGGATTTGCCGGTCACATTTCTGTTGGAAATAATAATGAATTCGGTGCTCAGTCAGGGATTCCGGGTAATGTCGGAGATGGACAGCGTCTTATGGGCTATCCTGCAACCGATGTGAGGAAATTTGCAAAAAATGTAGTTTACATAGGTAGGTTAAAGGAACTTTTCGATGAAGTGGGCCGTATGAAAAAAGCGGATTCATCATCGGAAAGTAATAAATTGAAATAAAATAAAAAATTATATGAATCAGTTAACTTTAAAAGCTCCGATAAAGGTTGAGGGCAAAGGATTACACTCCGGTAAATATCTGACCGCTGTATTCAATCCGGCTCCGGCAAACTTCGGAATTAAATTTAAGAGAGTAGATCTCGAAGGGCAACCTGTCATCGATGCATTGGCAGAGAATGTCGTTGATACCACACGCGGAACAGTCATAGGAAAGGGTGATGTCAGGATTAGCACCATCGAGCATGCAATGGCGTCGCTCTATGCATACGGCATTGATAATTGCCTTATTGAAGTAGACGGTCCGGAAATGCCAATTCTTGATGGAAGTGCAACTGAATATACAATCAAGATTGAAGAGGTTGGACTTGAAGAGCTCAATGCAGACAAGGACTATTATATAATTAAGGAGAAAATCCAATACAAGGATGAAAATGGAGCTACAGTGACGTTCTATCCGGATGAAGGGTTTAGCGTTGAGGTGATGGTAGAATATAATTCAACAGTTCTACCAAACCAGTTTGCTGTGCTTGATGACCTCGCTGACTTCCGTCAGGAAGTGGGAAGTGCACGCACATTCGTGTTTGTAAGAGAAATCGAGGCATTGCTTCAGCATGGGCTTATAAAAGGAGGAGACCTTGAGAACAGTATAGTGATATATGACCAGCAGGTTTCGCAAGATAAGATTGATGAAATTTGTGCTGCTGTCAATGTCCCTCCAATGAAAGTCGATAAACTCGGCTATCTTAATCCCAAACCATTGAAGTGGGATAATGAGCCGGCACGCCATAAGCTGATGGATGTCATCGGTGACATAGCTCTTATTGGTAAACCTCTCAAGGGTAGGGTTGTTGCAATCCGCCCGGGGCATACGGTCAACAATAAGTTTGCCAGGATGCTTAGGAAAGAAGTTAAGCACACAGAGATTCAAAGTCCGGTCTACAATCCTAACGTAGCACCGGTGATTGACGTAAACGGCATAAAGAAACTGTTACCCCACCGTTACCCGTTCTTGTTGATTGATAAGGTAATAGAAATAGACCGTAAGCATTGTGTGGCGGTTAAGAATGTTACTGTCAACGAGCCGTTTTTCCCGGGTCACTTCCCTGAAGAACCGGTTATGCCCGGAGTGCTTCAGGTTGAGGCTATGGCTCAGGCAGCTGGAGTTCTTGTTTTGAACTTCCTGGAGGAACCGGAGAAATATTCAACATATTTCCTGAAGATTGACAATGTGAAATTCCGTCAGAAAGTAGTACCTGGCAATACACTTTTATTGAATGTTTCCCTTGCAACTGAAATTCGTCGTGGTTGTGCTGTTGTCAAAGGATATGCTTTTGTAGGGGAAAAGATAGTGTGTGAGGCAGAATTTATGGCCCAAATCATCAAGAATAAGTAAGAAATGGCAAACATGAATTTCATCCATCCCGATGCGAAAATCGGAAAGAATGTAAAGATAGGCAATTTCACTACAATTCACGAAGGAGTTGAGATTGGCGACAATTGCGAGATAGACTGCAATGTCAATATCTATCCGGGTGCAAGAATAGGTGAAGGGGTAAAGATTTTTCCCGGAGTTACAGTAGCTGCTATTCCACAAGATCTTAAGTTCAAAGGGGAAGATACTGTTGCCATTGTGGGTGATGGTACTGTTCTAAGAGAATGTGTAACGGTTCACCGTGGCACTGCATCGAAAGGAAAAACGGTTGTGGGTAAGAATTGTCTCCTTATGGCTTATGTGCATGTTGCCCATGATTGTGAGATAGGAAATCAGGTAATAATCTCGAATGCGGCTCAGCTTGGCGGTGAAGTGGTTGTAGATGATTGTGCCGTAATTGGGGGAGGAAGCCTAATGCATCAGTTCTGTCACATTGGGAGAAACGTGATGCTTCAAGGTGGTGCTCTTGTTAATAAGGATATTCCTCCTTTCATAAAGGCTGCCCGTGAACCTATATCATTTGTAGGATTGAATTCCATAGGACTTCAGCGCAGAGGATTTAAACCGGAGGAGATTCAGCAGATTCAGGAAATCTACAAGATCTTGTATCTGAGCGATCTCAATGTCACCAATGCAGTTAAAATGATAATGGAAGTATGTCCTCCTTCTAAATATCGTGAGGAAATTGTAAACTTTGTTGTTAATTCCAACAGAGGTGTCGTGAGATCCGCAATCTGAAAGGAGTTTCAACCCCCAAAAACATAAGGGAGCTGCGAATCGTGCGTTGCTCCCTTTCATTATAATCTAAGACCCCGTCTCATAAGATTTGAGAGGCCCCGGGGAAGCTGGGTTGGGA
>CAYQXG010000145.1:0-3869 GCA_964421525.1 uncultured Sangeribacter sp.
CCGCTATGCTCCCGAGCATGCATGCCGAAAATCATCCCAACCCAGCTTCCCCGGGGCCTCTAAAATCTTATGAGACGGGGTCTTAAATAATTAAAGATCATGCAGAAATATACAAAGATAGTTGCAACCGTTTCCGACAAACGATGTGACATTGATTTTATAAAAGCACTCTCTGAAGCCGGTGTTAATGTGGTCAGAATGAATTCGGCCCATCTCGAATATGATGGCTTTAAGAAAATTGTCGACAACGTCCGTGCTGCCGACGATTCAATTGCAATAATGATGGACACGAAAGGTCCTGAGATCCGGACTACAGTCACTGATTCAGGCGAACCAATTGAATTCCACAGCGGTGATATCGTAAGGATTAGCGGTTGTCCCGACGGAAAAACCTCAAAAGAACATATCTGTATGAATTATCCTGCAATTACTTCAGTTCTCCATGATGGTGCAAGATTGCTTATCGATGATGGAGAGCTGGAATTCAAGGTGATCAGCATAGATGGCAGTGATGTGATGGCGGTAGCGATGAATGATGGTTCGCTCGGCTCGCGCAAAAGTGTAAATCTTCCCGGAATCAAAGTAGATCTGCCCGCAGTCACGTCGAGAGATCGGCGCAATATAGGGTATGCTGTGGAATTGGGAGTCGATTTCATAGCACATTCATTTGTTCGTTCTGCAGCCGATGTCAGGGAGGTTCAGGAAATACTTGATTCGTATAATGCTGAAACAAAGATTATTTCAAAGATTGAAAATCAAGAAGGAGTCGATAATTTTGATGAGATATTGTCTGCATCCTATGGCATAATGGTGGCCCGCGGTGATCTTGGTATAGAAGTGGCCCCCGAACGCATACCCGGAATACAGATGATGCTTATAAATAAATGCATCAAAGCGCATAAACCGGTGATAGTGGCAACGCAGATGCTCCATACTATGATTGAGCATCCGCGTCCTACGCGTGCAGAGATTTCCGATGTGGCAAGTGCTGTCTATCAGCGTGTGGATGCAATGATGCTTTCCGGTGAAACAGCCTACGGCAAGTATCCTGTGGAGGCTGTGCGCACCATGACAAATGTTGCCCTTGAGGTGGAGGCATCTCTAAGCGGACGTATGGCTGTTGAGCCTCTGCTCGATCATGACATCACCTCATTCCTAGCTCATGAAGCAGTGCTCTCCGAGAATAAAGTCGGGACCAAAGCAATATTCACAGATGCCTATAAAGGAACATCTGCAAGATTTATTGCCTCATTCAGAGGTCTTAATCCTACCTATGCAATTTGCCATAACCGTAATGTGCAGCGATGGCTTGCTTTAAGCTATGGAGTGAAGGCGTACTATTATGAACAGTCAGATCCTCACTTTTTCATGCCTCATTCTGTGGAGGCTGTAAGACAAATTGTAGAAGAAGGTTTTATTGGCGAGCACGAACGCATTGCATATATAACCGGCACCCGTAAAGGTGCACGCGCCCTTGAGATCTTGACTCCCCACGAAATCCTTGACTCTGAACAATAATCAGATTCCGAGCCTGCATGCCGAAAATAATCCCAACCAAGCTTCCTCCGGTCCTATCAAATCATATAAGACGGGGTCTTAGCTACTCAGGTTTGGCAATCGGATTCTTGCAAATGATTATGGAATGACCATCGTGTCAGTCCCATGTTTTGTGCGCACCTCAATGACAGTATTACCCTCTGTGTTTATGGGCACATTTTCCCATAACAGAACGTTAACGTTGTCGGGCTCTGCCTTCCCAAACTTTTTGCCGTTTACAAATAGTTCACCGGCTCCGTCGTTGCTGAATGCCATGACGGTTGTCTTCTCACCTTTTCTGGGCTGGCGCTTACCTGATAAGTAGACAAATTTGTCATCCTTATTCCAGTTAGCCTTATAGAAATAAAAGGCATCTTTTCTGTTTTTTCTGTCATACGTCACAAGTCCCTTATCGTTTCTTCCCGGAGTGTCACCTTCATTGCGCGAGGCTGCACAGAAATCAAACATACACCATATAAAATTACACCACAGATAGTCTCTTTCGGCAAGTTGTCGATAACTGTCAATATGATAATGAGTCTGCCAATTCTCAGGATGCCAATGCCCTCCAGGTTCCGGTTTCTGAATTGACTCGCTCTGCTGCATGATGCTTCCACCTGCCCCATATTCACTCATCCCTATTTTTCGCTCAGGGTGAGCATTATGTTCTCCGTCAAGCCAGCCGCCGAGCTCTGAAGGATCACCGCCATACCATCCGAAATACTTGTTGAAAGCTATTATGTCGGTAAAACCATTGAAGTCGTCGTTCTGGTTGCTTGCGCCCATTGTCATTCTTGATGGATCAAGGGCATGTGCAATGCTATCGAGAGTGACCACCATGTTGGATGGACGGTCGAGCCATCCGGAATTTATCTCATTAAAGAGTCCCCATGCAAAAATTGAAGGATGGTGATGATATTGGTAAATCATTTCCCTAAGCTGCTCCTTCAGATTCTCGTCATACGCCCTATTGTTGACGTAGACATTTACAAACGGTATCTCCACCCAGGCTGCGATTCCGGCAGAATCAAGCATGTTCAAAAAACTTTCAGACTGAGGATAATGACTCATTCTGACTGCATTGCAACCCATTTCCTTGATGATATCCACGTCGGTTCTATGATCAGCCACCGTTACTGCAGAAGCCCTCTCAGAAACGTCCTCATGGCGATTTACTCCGTTTAGCCTGTAAGATTTGCCGTTCAAGAAAAATCCTTCATCAGCAGTAGCAGAAAAATTTCGCAATCCTACGGGCACTTCACGTGAGTCAACAGTATTGCCGTTCTTCTTCAATTCCACCCGGCCAATATACATGAACGGGTTGGATTTGCCATTCCACAACACAGGATTATCTATTGAGAGAGAAAGCGAAACCGGATTATCAACATCCGTGACCTGCGTACTGTTCTCACTCACTAACCTATTTCCATCCCATAAGGAAGCTACAACCTCATAGCCTTCAATAGGTAGGGTATTGTCGGTGGAGATGTAGGCCTGAGCATCCAACGTGGCTGAGTTTTCACTTACATTCTTTGGGAAAAAGAATACTCCCGGTGAAGCATAATGATCAGGTGCTATGCAAACAGGCTCTGTAACAATCAGCTCAACACCTCTCGGCAAACCTCCATAAATATTGAAATCTCCACATATCGGTGCTACATCCATTGTCGGAGCATTGCTTACTCTTATTTCAAGTTTGCTTTCTTTCCCCGACTTAAGGAAATCGGTGATCTCGGTCACGAAGGCTGTATATCCTCCTCTATGTTGAGTCACGAAATGATTATCGATAAATACATCTGCTATTGTCTGAGCGGCATTAACCTTCAGGAAAACCCTTTTACCGGATTCTTTCAGGTCAGCGGGGAGCTGACGGGAATAGTTGCAAAGGCCTCTGAAGTAATCCTTGTCTCCGAACATTGCATCCTTACGGTTCCAGGTGTGAGGCAATGTAACGTCTGAAACTTCATAAGAAGGAGCCTGAAAGCCATAATGGAATTTCCAGCTGTCATTGATAGGGATTATCTCGTGGCTCTCTACATCTGATGACATTATCAAACGGGTGAGTGCCAGACCCGAGATAAGGCTTAAGCGAACGTTCATGAATGTGTTGTAGGTTTATGAAAATAATTTAGTGCACACAAAAATAATACTTTTTTACAAATCTTCAAAATTATTTATTTAAAACCTGTCTTATGGCTTAAGATAGGGGTCTTGATACATTGTATTAAACTCAGAGCCCATCTCATAAAAATTTGAGGGCCCCTGGGGCGGTTTTGGGCGAGCATTGGAAACTTTTCTTAAAGTAAATATGCATATTGACGAGAGAATAAACA
>CAYQXG010000146.1:0-3794 GCA_964421525.1 uncultured Sangeribacter sp.
GATTCACTTTCGTTAGATTGGAAGGCAACTCAAGGGTTCTCAATGTTTCGCACATATAGAAAGCAGAATCTCCTATTTCACTCACCTTATCAGGAATAGTGATTTTATCCAAAGCAGAGCAATTCATAAACATGCTGCTGCTGAGCCGGGTCAAATCTTCCGGCAGCTCAACGGAGCTAAGCTCGGGGCAATTGCGGAAAGTCCCGGCCTCAAATTTTGCGGAGGATCCCAGGATTTTGACTGTCTTCAGTTTAGGATTGTCGGCAAAGGCATTGATTCCTATCTCAGTATTGCTGCTATGGATTGTCACTGTGTTGGTATGCCATCTATCCAAATATTCTTGGAACATTTTCGATGTGTCACTATACTGAGTACTTGTGGTTTCATCATTCCAATTATCCCATCTATCATCCTCGTTGTTAAATAAGGATCTTGGATAATACCATTGCATATCCGTGAAATAGACCTGCCCTTCTCTTGAATTTTTAGTTTTTTCGTTTTTTCTCTTGAAACAATTGATGAAGGCATTATCTCCGATTTTTGCTATAGATGAAGGGATATCCAATCTCATCAGATTACAGTTGGCAAACGCATAGTCTCCTATGCGCCCCTTTGTATTGGTTGCCGGATTCGGATTTGTGAGACCGTCATACGTTAATTCATCGCCTATAGTTACCAATTCCAATAATTCGCATCCGGCAAAAGCGTAATCATCTATTACGCAGCTCGGATTAGGTATTTTGACTTTGCACAGACCATAGTTTAATACTGTTCCTTCTAATTCAAAATAGCACCCTTCGAATGCGTGTTTCCCGATATATTCCACAGAGGCTGGAAGTATCAGATAATCATCTATTCCGGTACGTCTTCCTCCAAATCCATAAGCTGGAACATCAGTTTTTTCCAACTTATCTTTTGCTACTAACTCTTTTTGATCTCCTTCCGTAAAATAACCGTTGGTAAGGTTATGACAATTTTTGAAAGCATAGTTTCCAATATGTGTCAGCGTTGTCGAGAATTTTACATAGCCCAAATGATGAAGCACCTTGTTTTCGCACATGTTGAAGGCATAATCCCCAATTTCTGTAATTGTGTTGCCCATAATCACCGACCGAATATTCGGGCAGTCGTCAAAAGCCATTTTGCCAATAGCTGTTACGGTATACTCTGTATCTCCATCCTTCACTTTTTCAGGGATGACGATATCCTCCAAATCCATATAGGATGGATCGAATACGACCTCAACCGTTTTTTTATCTTCCGACGTGATATTATAGGTCAAGGTAACTTGCTTTTTTAGAGTCATCAATTCCCAACCTGTCTTCTCTGTTGAACCAGGAAGGTCAATCTTTGGAAACTGATAACCCAAGTCATAAGGAAGCTCATTTTCCGGAGGATATGAATATGAAAATTTCCCATCTACGGCTGCTGACATGGTGAAAGTCACAGACAGCAAGGCAAATAAGTTAAATAGAATTTTTTTCATATATAGGTTTGTGTATATTATGTCTAATATTATAATAAATTTTAATTTAAACGCAAATTTAATACATAAATTTGCAAAAACCTAATAAAAATAAGAAATTTTTGTTAAATAAAGACGAATTCCTGTTCTCTTTTTCCATTTTGTATGCTTTTATAATAGAAAAAGAAAGCTGGCGGAGGGAGTACCGTCAGCTTTCTTTAAGATATTAAGTTATATTTTAGAGACCGAGAATGGCGAGCGGCTCCCAGATTGAGAGCTGAACTGAATTTACAAGCCAATCATATATCGGGCTAACCAAGCCGAAGAATAGGATGCCGATGAGACAGAGGCCAAGTCCTACCTTCGCCACACAAGTGCTCTTGAATTCACCGATTACCGGATCATCACTCGAAATCCACATAGCCTTTACAACGCACAGATAATAGTAAAGTGAAATCACCGTGTTGATAAGGGCTACGAGTACAAGCATGTATAACGCCATTGAGTTGGTGGAGCAGACGCTTGTGAAGATGAGAATCTTGCTGAAGAAACCTGCGAAAGGAGGAATACCGGCAAGAGAGAACATTGCAAGTGTCATTGCCACGCTGAGCCATGGATTGGTCTTGTGAAGACCATTGTAGTCGTCCATATTCAACTTACCTGTATTATCCTCTATAGTCTGAATCACAGCAAAAGCACCGAGGTTGCTGACAACATACACAATGATGTAGAACATCAGGGATGCCAATCCGAGAACATTTGCCGCAATCACACCGAGCATGATATAACCGGCCTGCGAAACAGAAGAGAACGCCATGAATCGCTTCATGTTTTTCTGGCGGAGAGCAAAGAGGTTGCCGACAGTGATTGTGAGGATGATAAGAGCATAGAGCATCCATTCCCATGCACCATTGTAGACCTGTCCGAAGCACTGTGTGAAGATGATGAAGAAAGCAAATGCAGCAGAGCCCTTGGAGATTACAGAGAGATAGGAAGTGACTGGAGTGGGAGCACCCTGATAAACGTCAGCAGTCCAAAGATGGAACGGAACAAGCGAAAGTTTGAAACCGATACCTGCCATCACAAATGCAAGAGCGAATATCAGCAGGCCGCTCATCTCACCCTGGACCACAGCGAAAGCAAGGTCGCTGAAATAGAGGCTTCCCAGTGAGAAAGCATAGACGAAGCTTAGACCCATCATGAGGACAGCGGAGCTGAACACAGCTGTCAGGATATACTTGATACCGGCCTCGTGACTTTCGTAGCGATACTTGTCGAATGCCACCATTGCAGCCATAGGAAGTGATGCGGATTCAAGACCGATGATGAAGAGGAGGAAATGACGTGCGGAAATCATAAGATACATTCCGAAAAGGGTCACGAACAGAAGTTCGTAGTATTCTCCTTTTCTTACCGACATCTCCTCGCTGTCAGCCCATTTGAACGACTGAAGGAGTACGAGGAAAACACCGATGTTAAGTATGCACTTCATTGCCTTGCATGCAGAGTCGTTGACATACATACCGCCGAAGATAGCGTCCTGAGGACTCGGAACGAGCCATATCGCAACAGTGGCAAGCAGCATGAGCACTGCAGTGAACGGGGTGAGGATTCTCTTTACCCCCTCTCCTCCGAAAGTGTCCAGGAAGAACACGATGAGGAAGATTCCCAATACAATCAGTTCGGGCAACATTGACCCAAATTGTGAATAGTCCATTGTTTTTCTGAGTTGTTAGTTTGAAAGGTAAAGATATTAATTATAACGCTGCTGCCTGTATGGCTGCGATAATCGGATGGAATGAATGTTGGATTGTCTCGTTGATCCAGTTGGGGAAACAACCGATTCCTGCGATGCAGAGGATGAGGGTCAAAGTGCTGAGACGTTCAAACCAAGTGGCGTCGGTCAGAGCAAGGTGATGTTCATCCTGAACCGGACCAAGCAGAAGCTTTCCGACAACGCGGAGGATATAGACTGCAGTGATCACGATTGAGCAAGTGGCAGCGATGACAAATACACGGTGGAATGTATCTGCATCCTGGAATGATCCGAAGAAGATAGTCATCTCAGCCACGAAGCCGGAGAGACCCGGCAGACCGAGAGACGCGAAACCGGCAATCATGTAGCAGACACCGAGGTAAGGCATTATTCTCATCAAGCCACCCATCTGACGGATGTCGCGGGTGTGGGTGCGTCCGTAGATCATACCGATGAGAGCAAAGAAGAGAGCAGTCATCAATCCGTGGGAGAGCATCTGAAGGATCGCGCCTGTCATCGCTGTGGTGTTGAGCATAAGGATTGCGAAGAGCACCATGCCGCAGTGAGACACTG
>CAYQXG010000147.1:0-3357 GCA_964421525.1 uncultured Sangeribacter sp.
ACTCGCCCAAAACCGCCCCGGGGCTCTTAAAATCTTTATGAGACGGGGTCTTAAATCATCTGGAGTTATAGACCAATCCGGCTACTATCAGTGCCAGTCCTCCATAAGTTGCCGGCACGATTGTCTCTCCAAGTACGATTGCTATTAAAAATAGAGACAGAAACGGTGAGAGATAACACATCTGGTTGATTAGTGCAGGATTCTTTGTGATCCTGAGAGCCATTCCAAATGTCAGGAACGGAATACCCATCTCAAAAAATCCGATATAGACACCAGATAGAAGCCCCTCTACAGAGTCTATTTCAATTCCGACAAACAATCCGCCGGCTGCCAGCACAATTGCACCGGCTAAAAACCCCAGAAATAGTGCAACTGTAGTGTCAACCTTGTCTTTCAGTCGGTTGTTGAGCAGCCAGTAAGTGGCCCACAGCACAGCACTGAAAAGCGCCATTGCGATTCCGGCTGCCGATACTCCTCCCTTGACACCACCTCCACCAAGTGAGATACAGACAACACCCGACACCGACACAAGCATTCCGATATATTTTCTACCGGAAATTTTCTCATGATTGAAAACAGCCAGAAGTATCAGGAGCACTATCGGCCAGGCATAATTGAGCGGCTGGGCCATCTGTGCAGGCAGCATATCGTATGCACGGAAAAGCACCAGATAATATATAACGGGGTTCAGCAAACCCAATAATGCCGTCTTAATAATAAGCTTCATTGGCATTTTCCTGAGCTCATCCCACTTTTTCTCAATAGCCATCATGACAGCAAAAATTGCCAATGCACTCCAAGTAGCTACCAATAGCATATTGAACACCGACAGATGTTCCAGAGCAATCTTGAAAGCCGTAGCCACCGTCGCCCAGCTCAAGACTGCTGTCGAAGCAAACAAAACTGATTTTGTATTCCCATTCATAGGCTGCTAATGAAAATTAAAATATATATGGCCCAAGATAGCCGTATTTATATATGCAAGATGGTTTTGAGTGTATTTGTACATAAATAACTTAATTTTAGGCAGCCAAGTGCTGTTTAGCTACTTATAATTAAGAAATTCCAATATTCGGTAACTTTATTTATTTACGACTGCAAAATTACATATTATCCTCCAGTCCACCAAATCTCACCCAGGAACAACCTATGAAAGTCAGTTCGGAGAGATGATGAAGAAAACAAAATAAAAAAGGTCTCGGAGAGGTGTATTGTGATAATGGCTATGGAAAAATTTTGATAATTGTAAAAATAATGCTAATTTTGAATCATAAATTGCATAGTAGTCATGAAAAGAAAAATATTTTCTGCCGCAATTGCCATGGCGGCATCTTTATCGTTGCAATCTCAGGCACAGACTGCCAACGACCAGGCGATAGAAACCATAATCTCTGTAGGTACCACCGACAACCGTGTCATGGATCATCTTGACATACTCACAAACCGCTTCGGCGGACGTCTTATTGGATCAGATGCCTACGAGAATGCCGCTGAGTGGTTGCTCCGCGAATACGGTAAATGGGGCATCAAGGCCTGGACGGAAGAGGCTGGAGAAGTCCCCGTCGGTTTCAACCGAGGCCCATGGTTCGGGCGACTCATAGGTGGTGACGAGGCAATGCAGCTCCATTTCGTTACACCATCCTACACTTCCGGTACCCGAGGCATAGAACGTGGCCATGTCCTGATGGATCCACGCTCTGAAGATGAATTCAAGCGAATGAAGCATAAATTGAAAGGTGCATGGGTGCTGATTCCGGAGATGAGCGAGGGATGGCCAATCAACAAAAGCGCAAAAGGCGACTCCATACGTGCCGCTGCTCGTGCCGAGAACGCCGTAATCCAGCATTACAATGATTCCCTTCGCCGGGTCTCACGAGAGAAAAACATAGAATATAAACCCAAACCGCTAAGGAAGGAACCCGCTATGTTCTATCGTGAGATGCTCGACGCCGGTGTGCGGGGTTTCGTCAGGAAAGCTCCTGTGCCTCTTCGTGCTCTCTACGACCGTCCTCTTGTCAACGATTCAACAACTACATTCGATAGTCTCCCGCATCAGGCTGAGATATTGCTTGATGAGCATCAATTCGACAAAATTCAGCAGATGGTTAAAGAACGTCGTGATATTGAACTTGAATTTGACATACGCAATCATTTCAAACTCGGACCAATCAAATACTATAATGTCATTGCGGAAATCCCCGGCACTGAGTTTCCCGATGAATACGTGATTGTCAGTGGTCATCTCGATGCCTACGACGTTGCAACAGGTGGTGTTGACTGCGGTGTTGGCATCACCCCGATGATGGAAGCAGCACGCTTACTCGCCCTGTCGGGTGCCAAACCTCGCCGCACGATTCGCTTTATTGCATTTGCAGGTGAAGAATTTGGTTTGCTCGGTGCTCAGGCTTATGCAAAGAAACATGCCGATGAACTTCCAAAGATTTCAATGATGTTCAACCGCGACGGAGGCCCCACACCACCGGTGGGCATGCGTGTCCCGGCTGCCATGGTCGAAGACATAAAGATGGCTACAGCCCCGATTAGTCGCATCAACCCTGAATATCCCTATGAAGTCATTGTAGCAGAACCCACTGAGCAACCTACTAAACTCGGTGGAACCGACGCATCAGTTTTCGCAATCCAGGGAGTTCCCACGCAAGGTTTCATGACACGCGATTTCAAAGGCTACGACTTCAATTATGGGGAAATCTGGCACACCGAACGCGATGTCTACAACAAGGAAATCCCCGAATACCAAGAGCACACAGCCGTAGCTACTGCCCTTGCAGCACTCGGCATTGCCAACCTCGACCATCTCCTCTCCCGCGAAGGCATGTACAAAGAAAGGAAAGAAAAGAAAGACCAAAAAAAATCCAAAAAGAATCAAAAGTAGGGATGCACCCCGGTGCATCCGCCCTCCCAATCAAGTGAGTTTCCATTATAATCCCTATTGGCCCCATTGGGCGAATAGACCACTTACATACTCCTCATCATAACTATGAGACCAAAAAAGATGGCGAAAAGCCATCTTTTTTTTGTAAGTTAATACACCAACCCCGGATCCGTCGCCCTTCACGTGCTGGGACCCAGAAGCGGCGTCTTCTCAGAAGCAGGAATTACGAGATTGCAAAATCCCCCGAATTGCAAAATAGGCGGGGAGGGGTCTCCGAGCGTGACGCAGACCGCAAGGCAGCGGATGAGCATCGTCTGCGTGCATATTCCGTTTAATATATTTAAACAAAAATTAACAAATTTTGATTCGTCTGTCACAAAACATCTTACGCGCCATATCGGGCAAAAAGATGCCCTTCGGCATAAAAAAACTTGCACAGGGCGGAAAAAGGTTGTAATTTTGCA
>CAYQXG010000148.1:0-2922 GCA_964421525.1 uncultured Sangeribacter sp.
ACGGCACTTCCACTCCTGTCGGCGACGTCAGCGAGGCTAAGGCTGTGAAGAAAGTGTTTGGTGACCATGCCTATAAGCTCAACTTGAGCTCAACCAAGTCTATGACAGGCCATCTTCTTGGTGCTGCCGGTGCGCTTGAGGCTGTATTTACCGTGAAAGCCGTCACCGACAATGTTGTGCCTCCTACCATCAATCATGAGGAAGGGGACAACGATCCTGAAATTGACTACGACATGAACTGGACTTTCAATAAGGCCCAGGAGCGTGAGATCAACGCCGCCCTCTCCAACACCTTTGGTTTTGGCGGACACAACGCTGCGCTCATAATAAAAAAATATAAGGAATAAGAAAATTGATTCCGATAAAAGAATGCGGCTTCACTTTTTTGAGTGAAGCCGCATCCTTTTTATGTGTCGTGAAGAGATTATTCTTCTCTTTCCGAAAAATTGAAGCCATTGGCACGATAATGCTCTTTCATGTTTGCCAGCCTCGTGCGGAAAGCATCGAAGTCCCGACTTTCCGGTGCCGACCATTGCACTTCAGAGAGAGCTGCCCATCGGGGAAGCACCATGTATTGCACATGCGGGAAAGTATGGATGTACTCTGTCCATAGATTAGCCTGGACCCCTAAGATATGCTTCCTGTTTTCCGGAGATATACCGTCGAACGGCTCGAATGAATAAGATTTACTCAGAGGGATGTAACCGCCGATTGCAAGCGGTTCGTTTTCACGGTCTTCCGACTGGTAATAGTCAAGATAATAATGGGTATAGGGCGCCATGATTGCATCATGTCCGGTCTCTGCAGCTTTCTTTCCTCCTTCCGAGCCGCGCCAAGACATCACTACGGCATCGTCAGGCACGGTGCCCTCAAGAATCTCGTCCCATCCTATGATTTTCTTGCCATGTCGGGAAAGTACATCAGTGGCAAATTTCATGACGTGGCTCTGCAGTTTTTGTTCCTTGGTGAACTCCTCGTCGTCAGTGAGTCCTAATTCCTTGATTTTGGCCTGACATTTCTGACATTCCTTCCAGCGGTCTTTAGGGCATTCATCACCCCCGATATGCACATATTGATATGGGAAAATCTCAGCAACTTCGGAAAGCACTTCGTCGAGAATTGTATAGACATCATCGTTTCCGGCACACAACACATCGTCGCTGATTCCCCATATTGTCCAAAGTTCATACGGACCTCCTGTGCAACCCAGGTCCGGATGAGCGGTGAGCATTGCCAGCATGTGGCCCGGCAGGTCAATTTCAGGAATTATGGAAATGTGCCTGTCTGCCGCATAGGCGATCACATCCCGGATTTCTGCCGGTGTGTAGAATCCACCGTAAGGTATGGAGTCGCACGAGGAGAAGTCTTTTCCAATGCAGGTGCCACGGCGTATGGCTCCTTTGGTGATCAGCTCGGGATGACGCTTTAGAGGAAGGCGCCATCCCTGGTCGTCGGTCAGATGCCAGTGAAGGCGGTTCATGTTGTGGAGCGCCATCATGTCGATATATTTCTTCACGCTGTCTGCAGGGAAAAAATGGCGCGCCACGTCAAGGTGTGCACCGCGGTAAGCGAATTCCGGAGCATCCTCAATCACTGCTGCGGGAAACACCACCTCACCCTTCTCACCGGCATCTATGGATTTTCGCAACGTCTGTATTCCATAGAAGGTGCCGGCCGGGCTTGCCCCGGAAATGGTTATTGCTTCTTGGGTGATATTGATCTTGTATGCATCGGGAGAGTCAGCCGTCAATGAAGTCGAGAGCACGATCTGTTTTGAAGCTGTTGCTATCGGGGTGTTCACCACCCGTATGTCCAAGCCTGTAAGCTGCTTGAGATAGGCCGAAAGCATCTCGGCATTTTTTAGCATCTGTGGATTGTCGTTTTTGCATACAATCGACACGTCGGCGTCGAGAATGAACGGCTTTCCCCTGTCGGGGAGAATCTTATGAGGAATCGGTACCACCTCATAATTTGCTGTGCTTGCCGTCGTGACCGTTTCTGACGAGGGAGCCCCTTGGCAGAAACCAAATCCAATCGCAATGGCAAATAAAGAAGAAATAATATTCTTTCTCATTTTTAACAATGTATTTGAAGGGTTTCGTTGCAAAGTTAAGAATATTTAATGAACAAAGCAAAATCAAAAATAATTTTTCGGAAAAAACTTTGAAATATCCTTAAAAAGTCCTAATTTTGCAAAAGATATGCCCTTGGGCTGTCTGTGTTTCAGCGGAATTTTCAAAAAATAATAAACTATAAATTAAAATTAAACTAACGTTATGTGGTTAACTTGCTCATCAGTAGGACGTAAGTTTATCATGGCCCTCACAGGCGCATGTCTCGTCCTCTTTTTAACGTTCCACTGCGTGATGAATGCCGTTTGTATCTGTTGGCCCGAAGCCTACAATTCCATCTGCGAATTCCTCGGAGCCAACTGGTATGCTCTCATCGCATCCGTAGGCCTGGCTGTGCTCTTCATCCTGCACATCTGCTATGCTGTGTGGCTAACCCTGCAAAACCGCAAGGCGCGCGGTGAAGTGCGCTATGCGATCGAGCACCGTCCCGCTTCTGTGGAATGGTCTTCTCAGAACATGCTCGTGCTCGGTATCGTGATCCTCGCGTTCCTCGTGGTCCACTTGATCCAATTCTGGGCAAAGATGCAGTGGGTAGAAATTTGTGGCGACCACGGCACTCTTCCTGCTGCTGCCGGCACCCTTTTCATCCAGGAGGCTTTCTCTAAGTTCTGGACTCTCATCGTCTACTGCATTGGCTTCATCGCTCTCTGGTTCCACCTCCAGCATGGTTTCTGGTCGATGTTCCAGTCAGTGGGTTGGGACAATACCGATTGGATCCCACGCCTCAAGAAGATCGGCAACTGCTGGGTATCGATCGTCATCGCTCTCTTCGTAGCTCAGGGCATCGTAT
>CAYQXG010000149.1:0-2861 GCA_964421525.1 uncultured Sangeribacter sp.
CGCCGATACCGAGCAGATACTCCTGCTTGATACGGTTTTCCCAGTCACCGCCATAGAGCTTGTGTGTGATCGGGCGGTCAAACTCTGAGTTCATGTCAAAGTCTGTGTCAAGCAGATATAGTTTCATACGGCCTACATTCACGCGCCAAACGTGACAGTAGATTATACGGCCCGGATAAGGCACCTCGAGAATCATAGGCTGGCCATCTTCGCCAAGAACTGCCTCGATAGGAAGCTGGTCGAAGTTCTGGGATTCATAGTTTGCAATCTGCTGGCCATCGATGCTGAGGCTCTGCTGGAAATAACCATAACGATAAAGGAAACCTACAGCAGTCATATTAATCCTTGAGTCTGATGCCTGCTTGATATAGTCGCCGGCAAGCACGCCAAGACCACCTGAATAAATCTTCAGACATGAGCAAAGACCATACTCCATGGAGAAATATGCTACCGAAGGAAGATCATTGCGCATCGGCTGCTTCATGTAGTCCTTGAACGACTTGTATACCATTTGAATACGGTCCATCCAGATCTTGTCGTTCTGGATCTCCTTAAATCTTTCAGAGCTTAGTTGCTGGAGAACCATTACAGGGTTTTCTCCGGTTTTACGCCATAGATCATGGTCAAGATCACGGAAGAGGTTCTTTGCCTCACTGTTCCATACCCACCAGAGGTTTTTTGAGATTTCCTCAAGTGGACGAAGCTTCTCGGGGAGAGAATTAGATACCACCATGTTATGCCATGTAGGCTGGTTGGTGTTGCTTACTTGAAGTTTCATATTATTTTTTATTTAGTTTTCTGTTTTAGAGTTTTCTTTAAATCTATCTTCTGTCTTCAGAATTATCTGAGATTATTTCATTCTTTCGTCACGGTGTTTAATCGCTACTTCGAACGCCTCGTCATATTTGGAAATAAACCATTTCCAGTCGGCAAGCGCTGCAGTAGATGATGCCGCTTTAGAGCATTTTTCAATAGTTTGCTTGCTCGCTCCTGAATATGCTTCGAGAGTATGGGCGATAGCCTTGACGGTGTCCCAATAACTGTTGTCATTACGCGGTGCTACCACTACCCCGGTCTTCTCAAGAGATTCCATTATAGACTCGCTCTTGCCGTTGGCCACGTCTGATTCAACCCACTGCCCAAAGCCCGATTTATCGGTTGTCACAGTCGGCACCCCAAAAGCAATACTCTCAAGTGGTGTGTAGCCCCATGGCTCATAGTAAGAAGCAAAAACCGTAATGTCAAGAGCAGGCAGAACATCATAATAAGATATGTTTACGATACCATCCGCACCGTCAAGGTAGCAAGGAATGAAAACCACTTTCACCTGGCAGTCTCCTCCAAGCTGATGTTCCGCCTGAAGCTGACCTATTCTGCAGCAGGCAGGATCTGAGCTTTCATTATTAAGACGATGAGTCAGGAAATCCGGATGAACACTCATACCGCCGTGCTGATTCAGGTCGATCAGAAGTTCACCGTTGGGTTCCTTCACCCAAGCGGGCACAAGAACTAAAGCAAGAATGTCACGGCGCGAGGTCGCCCCGGTTCTTGATAGCTCCGCCATGCTGTCGAGGAAAACATCAAGTCCCTTATTCCTGTATTCATTACGTCCGGAAGTAGCCACAATCATGGTGTCATCACTCCATTTCTTACCTGTCAACTTTGCAGCTATTTCCAAGAGTTTTGCCCTGCCGTCCTTGCGAAGGGTAGAGTAATTTCTTTTAGTAGGAACAAAATCCGGCTCAAATCCATTTGGAGTCACCACATCCGGGCGTTTATCAAGAAGTTGAGCGCATTCATCTGCCGTGAGCGAGCTGACTGCAGTGAAGCAGTCGGCATTTATTGCCGCCGTTTTTTCTACAGAATGCTTTGCCTCCATATTGAGCTCACGAGCCATCTGGTCGCCGTTATATCCGGAAAAATACTCATACAGGTTCTTGCCGTTTCCGCAGATGGAACGTCCGATTGATGTTGCATGAGTGGTGAATAAAGACGCAGCTTCCGGCATTATCTTTCTAAGCCATAAAAGACCCATTCCGGTGGTCCATTCGTTGAAATGAGCAAGCACGTCGGAATCTGCTGCACCAAGATGCCCTGACAACGCTTTCATTGTGATAGCGGCAGCTACACCAAAAGCGCAACCTTCAGGATAGTCTCCGTAGCAATGTAGCGAATCTACACCAAACATCCGCCACATCTCGCCATATATGTCATTGAGGGCAGGATAAACACCCTCAAATTTAATCAGTACCACAATAGGGCTTCCGGGAATGTCCCAGCGACCTGTGCGAAGAGTTATTCCATAAGGCAACTCAAGTTTATTTGCGGACTTGAGCAGTGTCTTATATTCTTTAAAATAAGGAGATGGATTGTCATCGGTCCAAACATCAGGACCAATGAATATGAGATTATCACCAAACTGCTCCTTAAGCACACGTGCTTTAGTGGAAAGTACGGTATAAATGCCGCCTATCTTATTGCAAACTTCCCAACTCGTTTCGAAAAGCAGTTTCCCGGGAAAGCCATTTGGCTCGTTCACAGTCTTTTTACCTTTACCTTTAGTTGTCTTGCAAGCCGCTTTAGGCGACTTGCAGGCCGTCTTTGAGGAGAGTGACTTGTCTTCTTTTTTCATATCGCGTGTATAATCCCGACCGTAAAAAATAAGTCAGGTATCAATTACAAGGGTGCAAAATTATAAAAAAAAAGCGTAATGTGCAAGAATTTTGAAGATTGAAGCTACAATTTTGGAAGATTTAAGAGAATTTTAGAAAATATGGCAATATTTACTGCCATTTGCCTATGAGAGTCCATCTCATAAATTTGAGAGCCCCTGGGGTCGCTGGGTTGGAGCGATTTTTGGC
>CAYQXG010000150.1:0-2552 GCA_964421525.1 uncultured Sangeribacter sp.
CGTTGGAGGTTGGCACATAGATTGTTTCTTCCTCCATCATCATCTTTGACTGAGTGTAGTTACTCTCCTGACCAATGTTATATGGCAGAGGGACAGATTGAATATCTATCTCTTGCCCCCGACCTGTCAAAGCAAGGGGCAACAAGGTGATTATTAGTAGTAAATGTTTCATTCTTTGAAAGATTATGGCGTCCTTAGATAATTATTTTTTGTGTTGTTACCACATTTCCGTTAAAGGAATAGGAAACTAAGTATATACCGTTTGAAATAGACGTCAAAGGGCATACTCTCTTCGTAACAGAGCAGGAGAATACCATCCGCCCTGAAAGGTCAAACAACTTAATATCTCCTTCGATATTGTTACCCATAATATAGAGATTCCCGTCTTTATATCTGATAGTCGTATTATTACCATAAGCAACAACATTTTCAATACCGGCTTCCTTTGGATTGACTACTGCACGGATGTTGAGGCCACCGGCTTTCGTTGAGGTGGCGCCGGTTAACCCACTTGTATCAACTAATAATGATCTGGCAATCATACTGGGTTCAATGGGTCTGCCATTATAACCATATTGAGGTTCTGCAACACCTGTCCAATATGCTCCATCTGTATTGTTGAATGGGTCAGGGTCACCATACCATAAACCAAATCCGCAGACAGGCAAGAATATGCTGTGTTCATTAGGTCCGTGTATTCTCACACCCCATACACCGTTTTCCATAACAGGCCGGTTCCACCAGCACTCCATCCTTAATTCATAGCGTTCCTGTTCATTTGGAAGTCTCCATCCATTTCCCCACTGGTGTCGAGCCGCGTCATATTCCGTGCCACTGATGTCGTTGCCGATGTCTTTAAGGACAGCCCATTCGCCATTATTGGGATCGACCTCCCACCCTTCATAGAACTTGTAACTTTCCCATGAGAAATCCTCTCGGGGTTCCACTTCTCCCCATGCAAAGTAATCACCTTTTTCATAAGGGGAGGTTGCACCAACATTATAGGTAGCCCACAATGTGCCACTGGGAAGACCGAGGTCAACATATTCATGACCACCGATGATTCCGTCAGGCTCACATGGTGCTGGTGGTTGCGGAGTGTCTGCTTGAGCATTTATAGAAAGCCCCAGCGTTAAGGTCGTTAGAAACGACCTTATTACTTTGTGTTTCATAATTGAATATTTTAGATATTACATTGATAATGTATTTACAAAATTACATTACCTTCACAAGTAAGTCTATACACAAAAGTGTACAAATACTGTTCTGAGCTGCCTTCGTGGTGCATTTGCACACAAAAGTGTACAAGGAATCTTGGGATTAAAGGCTAATTTAGTTTCAAACTTAAAGACTTATGGAATATTCAGGTGGTCTTTCAGACCAATTAAAGATTACAATATCGAAAACTAAGATGGCTATTATCGGTCAGATGGCAGTTGATTTGATAAGAACAGCAATCTCACGAATGGGATTTATTGAAATCATCACCTATGACATTGATGCAGTGTTTCCTTCGTGTGACGTTGCAATATGCACGTACACCCAAAAAGAAGAATATAAGAACTTATTAAGGCATTATCGGAGCATAGGTGTGCCTGTAATCTGTACATTCAATTTCGGCGTTGGTGCCTGTGTTACGATTTGCAATCCCGACTCTCCACTTCCACTCTTCATCGAAGATAGGTATGGTGATAATGTGGTAACAACAATGCTGGACTATACGAACGGCTACAGTAAATTCTGGGTTATTCCAAGAAATGAATGGTTAGAATACGTTCCAAAATGGATTGAATCTCCGGAATTGAGATTAACTATTGGAGAGAATACTATGGCAGCAATGACAGCCCATATTTTGATAGCTTTAGTCGCAGCAAACAAGGTCAAGATGTACCCAAAATTCTATCTTTCAACTATAGCAAACGACGTCAACTAAATGAGTTTATAGTTTGTAGCGTAAGAAATGGCTTCAGTAATATTGCTTACACCAAGCTTTTCGTAGAGTCTTCGTCGGGAGGTCTTGACTGTATCAACAGCGCGGTGAATATGTTCTGCGATAGCATTGATTGTCATGCCTTGAATTGACAGGGTCAAAATCTCTTTTTCCGTGCCATTCAATATTGGGGCTTTGTGCTTATCCCAGTGATGACTTACCATATCATACTCCCAATATTCCGATTTATCACGGCATTGCATCGTGATATGTCCGGCTTCTGAATGTGTCGAAAGTGACACAACAGCTAATCCGAGCCAAACCGAACCGTCAGGCTGACAGGCAAGTGCTGTAAGCCTGTGATTGATGAGTATCCTTTCAAGTCCGTTTACCAAGTGGAAATCGTATGATATCGTGTATTTATCCTTTTCTGAGACGGGTATCTCGTTGATGAAGGAAAAACCTGCACGGTTTATTTCCAGAAGCATATCAACTTCATCTTCGGGGACATGATCTATATAGAACTGATATCCTTGTTTTTTGACTTCATCTGCCGACATCCCACAGAGGAAGAGCGGATTTGGAGAGACGTATAGGAAATTCTTTCGGAAATAGTCAATAA
>CAYQXG010000151.1:0-2366 GCA_964421525.1 uncultured Sangeribacter sp.
GTCTATACATAATGAACCCCAAAAGTTTTGTGTCTAACTTTTGGGGTGCACTTCAAAACCGCCCCGGGGCTCTTAAAATCTTTATGAGACGGGGTCTTAAATTTTCAAGCCTAAAAACTTTTTTAATCCAAGTCTTTTTCCTAATTTTGTATCAGGATTAGTATTATTCGATCCACGACATTTTGGTAAAATAAGAAGCGTATGCTTATCTTGAGATTCGTGAACGTAGGAAATTCAAGAATCAGTGCAAGAGATAGCATAATGGTTCTCACGCGTATGTTTATTTAGAATAAATATTAATATGCAATATGAAATATATTGGCAGGCTTTCCTTAACAGAATAATAATGGTCATATGAAAAAGTATATATTTATTCTTTTCTCACTTTTTGTGATGTGTTCTTGTACCTCATCCAAAACAGTAGTGTCTCAAAATGCTAATTTGAGTAAATATGAATACGCATCAATCATTAATAATGAAACCTACCATATCCCTGCGGAACTGATGGAATATGAAATACAGTTATTTGATGCGGTTGAATCTTCAAAATTACAGTTGATCAGTGACCTTCGAATTTATGAATTGACACCACAACAGCAAAACTCACTTTTATTAGTAAAATATGGAGTGAACCAGAAAGATGATGAGACTATTGTTACAGTCAACTTTATTGACTATATGACAGGAAGACCGGTTGCTTCTTGTCGAGGTGCCTTTGGCTTAGGATTAGATCATGGTGGAGATTTAAAAGGCGCAATCAAAAGGGTTGCAAAACAAATTTCAGATACATTTCCCAGAAAATAATTCCATGTCTAATCACATATCTAACTAACATTATGAGACTATTGACTTTTCTTACCTCACTCGTATCTATAGCCAATGTTATGGCAGGAGGAATTTACGACGTGAGGAGTTTTGGCGCTAAGGGCAATGGAAAGACACTCGACTCTCCGGCTATCAACTCTGCAATTGAGGCTGCCGTAGCGGATGGTGGAGGTCAGGTTTTGCTTCCTGCCGGAACCTATTTGAGTGGCAGTATACGGCTGAAATCAAACATTGAGTTACATCTGTCGGCAGGATGCACCATACTTGCGGCTCCGGCAGAAATGAATGCCTATGATGAAAGCGAGTCGTTTGGCGGATTTCCGGAGTATCAGGATGGTGGACATACTTATTTCCACAATTCTCTGATATGGGCAGATGGAGAAGACAACATAAGTATAACAGGTCCCGGTATGATAGATGGCGCCGGTCTTACACGCAAGGATACCGAAAGAGCCGGTAATCTTCAAGGGGGCTCAATTGGAACCGGCGACAAGGCGATTGCATTGAAGAATTGCCGTCGTGTCACATTAAGAGATTTCACAGTTTACCGTGGTGGACATTTTGCAATAATCATGACCGGCTGCGATCTCTCAACCCTCGATAATCTTATAATTGATACTAACCGGGATGGAATTGACATTGATTGCTGTAAATATATGACAGTTACTAATTGCAAGGTCAACACTCCCCACGATGACGCTATTGTTTTGAAAAGTTCGTATGCTCTCAAGCAACCGGTATTATGCGAACACATTGCTGTTTCAAACTGTAATATCACAGGCTATAAATGTGGATCATTGCTCGATGGGTCTTATGTCCCTGAAAAAGTTGGGTGGGTGTGCGGAAGGTTCAAGCTCGGCACGGAATCAAACGGAGGATATAGAAATATAAGCCTATCCAACTGCACTTTCATGTATTCAAGCGGTCTCGCATTTGAGGAAGTTGATCAAGGTATAATGGAAAATATTGTGGTTTCCAATATAACTATGAGCCATGTGCATCACTATCCGATATATATTACAACGGGTTGCCGGAACCGAGGCCCAAAGGAAGTGATAAGGAAGTCATCAGCCCGAGACATTCAGATTTCAAATGTTGTTGCAGATGATTGTGACTCACTATGCTCAATTATTGTGACCGGAATGCCTGACGAACCAATAAGAAACGTCTGGTTAAACAATATACGCCTCCATTTCAGAGGTGGTGGTTCCAAGGAACTGGTGAATAAAGAATATCGTGAACAAGGTACAAATTATCCTGAACCAAAATTTGCAGGTGAAACTCCAGCGTATGGCCTCTATGCGCGGCATGTCGTAGGTCTTCATGCCAATGATCTGACTTTCTCATTTTCTGTGCCCGAATTTCGTCCGGCTGTTGTGCTTGATGATGTCATGGATTCATCTCTTTGTGGCATTCACGCTGACACAGAAGCCGGTGTCGACAAGATTGTTTTGTTTAATTGCCGGAATATTGATCAGTGTGAGTGACTAAGACCCCGTCTCATAAAGATTTTAAGAGCCCCGGGGCGGTTTTGGGCGAGT